>VGSO01000113.1 GCA_016874945.1 Deltaproteobacteria bacterium | reverse complement strand
GGTTCAAGGGCGGCAAGAACAATTCCATCCCGGTGGCCGCGGCCTTTTCCTCCAACACCTGGCGCAGCCGCCCGTTGGCCGCCACCCCGCCGCACACCACCAGCCGGGTGCAGCCCGTTTCCTCCAACGCCAGCCAGGCCCGGCTGGTGAGCGATTCCACCACCGCCTCCTGAAAAGACGCGGCCAGGTGGGTCTGGGCCACAGGGTCTCCCAGGATTTCCGGGTGTTTCTTTACCTGATGGACCACCGCGGTCTTGAGGCCGCTGAAGCTGAAGGTCAGCGGCTCTTGGGGAATCCGGGGCCGGGGCAATGCATAAACCCCGGGATCCCCTTCCCGGGCCAGGGCCTCAATCTTCACCCCGCCTGGGTAGCCCAGGCGCAAGAGCTTGGCCACCTTGTCAAAAGCCTCTCCCGCGGCGTCGTCCCGGGTGCGGCCCAAAAGCTCCATGTCCCGAAAGGCGCGCACCAAATAGATATTGGTATGCCCCCCCGAGACCACCAGGGCGATGAAGGGAAAGGCAGGAGGAGCATCCGTTAGAAATGCCGCCAGGATGTGGGCCTGAAGGTGGTGCACCCCCGCCAGGGGTTTTTTCAAAGTGAACGCCAGGGCCTTGGCCACGGCCATGCCGATGACCAGGGCCCCGATGAGGCCCGGCCCCTGAGACGCGGCCAGGCCGTCAATCTCTTTTAAAGTCACCCCGGCCTGGTCCAGGGCCGCCTGAATCACCGGCAGGATGTTCTCCAGGTGCCGCCGGGCCGCGATCTCCGGCACCACCCCGCCGTATTGGGCGTGCAACTCGAACTGGGTGGCCACCACGGAGGACAACACTCGCCGGCCGTCGGCCACCACCGCGGCCGCGGTTTCATCGCAGGAGGTCTCGATGCCTAAAATAAGCATATTTTTATCCACAGATTGCACAGATTTCCCAGATGTTATTTTTAATTATCTGTGTCAATCGGTGAAATCTGCGGATAACTCCTTCCCTCCTCACTTGGATTCCAGGTAAGTGACGCCCCGCCAGTCCGGCCCCGGCGGGTGGTCCTGGTAACGGCGGCAGCGGGCGAGGTATAGCTCGCTGGACGCATCGCCGGGGAATTTTTGGGTCAGGCGGCTAAAGATGTTAACGCCGGCGGCCCAATCGCGTTTTAAATAGGCGTGGAACCCCCGGGTGAATTCCCGGCAAAGCTCGGCCAGGGAGTCCGATTCTCCCGCCCCTTTGCTCCCCACTAGCTCGTACGCGGTGGTTTCCGCGGTTTTGCCCTTGACCGCGATAATATCCACCGGTCGGAACCAGAATCTGTCCGAAACTTTATCATAAGTGGCCTGACTAACCAGAATTTGGGTGGCGTACAGCCGGTTCACCCCTTCCAACCGGCTGGCCAGGTTGACATTATCGCCCATCACGGTGTAGTTGATGCGTTCGCCGGAGCCCACGTTGCCCACCACGGTCTCTCCGGAGCTGAGGCCGATGCGGGTGGGAAGCGCGGTTTTGCCGGCCGCGGCCCATTTCCGGTTCAGTTCCCGAAGGTTTTCCTGGCAAAGCAGCGCGGCCTGGCACGCCCGGCCGGCATGGTCCTCATCGGGCAAGGGCGCCCCCCAGAAGGCCATGATGCCGTCCCCGATATATTTGTCCACCGTTCCCCCATGGTCGCTGAGAATACGGGTAAGTTCATCAAAGTATTCGGAAAGGTGGAGCATGAGTTCTTCCGGCCCCATCTGTTCCGCGATGGTGGTGAATCCGGCGATGTCCGAGAAGAACACGGTAAGCTCTTTTTTATGTCCGCCCAGATTCGCCCCTTCGCCGGTCTGAATCAGCCGGCGCACCAGCTCCGCCGGGACGTACCTCCGGAAAGCCTGTAGCCCGGTGCGCATGGCGGCCACGGCCTGGCCCATGAGCTGGATTTCCTTGATGCGGGACTGAATGGCCGGGGCGTCCTCCAGGCGAAAATCCTTGATCTTATTGGTTTCTTCCGTCAGAAGCTTGATGGGTTTGGAGATGCTGCGGGCCACAAGAACGGCCAGGACAATGGATATCATTAAGATAATCAGGCAGATCAGGAGAGTGTCCCGGATAATTTCCTTGGCCCCGCCGATAAAATCGTCCTCCGGCGCCACTACCACCACTTGCCATTGGGCCGCCAGGGACTGGGGAAATTCCCTGATGGAGGCCACGTATCGTTTCCCCTGGCTCTCCACCGCCAACTTGTTCCGGCCGGTTTTGACATATTCTGCAAAAGCCGCGGTGATGCTGGCCATACCCAGTTCTTCCACCCGGACGGGCCGCAGCTTCCCGTCTTCTTCTTTGACGATCCGGGAGGCATCAGGGTAGGCCACCACTTCATTTTTCTTATTAACAATAAAGGCGATGCCGTTTTTTCCAATTTTCAGGTTCTTTAAAAACTGAGACATCTCATCCAGCTCAATATCCATCCCCCAAACACCCAGGAGGTTTCCTTGACTATCCGTCACCGGATAAGCCGAGGTCACCGCAGGCTTTTTATTGCGAAACAGGATATACAAATCGGTCCAAAAGTTGGCCCGGGTTTCCTTCGCCCCCAGGTACCAGGGGCGGATTCGGGGGTCATACTCGATATTGCTGGAAGTCTCGGTTCGGATCACCCTGGATAAGGGATCACAATGTTTAATGACGTCGGTAGGCGGGGAAGCGGAGCGCAGAATGAGCCGGGTTTCTATATTACCATCGGGCAGTCTCCAGGACCGGAGATAATTGCCCTGCTCATCCCCCAGGAAAAACATGCAGATTTGAGGATAAGATTTCAACACCCCAAAGGTATAGAGCTCTATTTGCCGCGTATCGGACCATGACAGGACTCCCGTTTCAGCCAGCCGGGCGCTGATTTCCACCATGATGGAGGCCGGCAGGAGAAAATTGGCGGTTTTCTCCTTTACGGTCATGGTTATCTGATTAATCAGGTCATCGCTCAATTCCAGGGCAATTTCCGTATTCTGGTGATGATTATAAGACACGATGGGCAGCACCGTGACCACCAGCAGCCCCACAAAGGCAGTGACTATGCGAACGTAAAAACTGTGGCTGGTAAAAATGGACCCGCTTTTTTCCGTCATACTTGCTGCTCCTTTGGAACGAACGGCAGGAAATATCATAACCGCCGATGAACGCCGATGGACGCGGATATTGTTTTCCTATTTGCGTTAATCTGCGTTAATCTGCGGTTTAATTTCTACATAGGGTTTTAGCTGAGCCAGTTTCTTCGGCCCGATGCCGGAGACCCGCTCCAGGTCTGCCACCTGTTTAAAAGGGCCGTGTTTTTGGCGAAAGTCCACGATGCGCCCGGCCAATACCGGGCCGATGCCGGGGAGGGCCTCCAGGTCTTCCGGGGTGGCGGTGTTAATATCTATGGCCAGCCCCAGGGTCATGAGCCGGGACCCCGCCATGCGGCTCATTTTGTAACTACCATCAGGGCTAATGTCCACCCGGCTGCCGCTAACCAGCTTCTCATCCTTCTCCGGCGCGGCTCCCGGCCCGCCGGCTCTCTGCCATACCTGGGCCGGGCTGGGCGGGGCCGGAAATTCAAAGACTCCCGGGTTAATTACTGCTCCCGCCGCTTCCACGAATACCGGATTATAAGAAATGGCCGGGGGAGAGGCGGGAGGCCGCCCGAAATTCCCTCGCCAGCCCCATAAAAACAACAAAGCCGCGCCCAAGAGCAGGATTACCCCAAGTTGGGCGCGGCTGAAATACGGCGGTTTTCGGTTTTCGGTTTTCGGTTTTCGGTTGAAAGAGTCAGTATTCGACATGGGAGTCGATGGTGGACGCCGCCCTATATGGGACTGTGAGAACCAGGCTCTTGTGTCATCCCATTTCACCCCAAGCCTTACATATTCTGAAAATCCCCAACCAGAAACTTGGGATGAGAAAAATCCTAATCCCCTATTCCCTATTCCCTACTCCCTATTCCCTACTTCGACCGCCTCTCGTCCTTATAGAGCTTATAATTAATGGAATCCACCAGCGCCTGCCAGGAGGCCTCGATGATGTCGGCGGACACCCCCACCGTGCCCCACCAGTCGTGGGCGTCCCGGGATTCGATGTTCACCCGCACCTTGGCGCTGGTGCCGGCCATTCCCGGCAGGACCCGCACCTTGTAGTCCTCCAGGCGCATCTCCGTGAGCCGGGGGTAAAACCGCACCAGGGCCTTGAGCATGGCATTGTACAGGGCGTCCACCGGGCCGTTTCCCAGGGCCGCGGTGTGGACTTCGTGCAGCCCCACCTTGACCCGGATGCTGGCCTCGGGGGTGGGAGGAAGGTCCTCCCCCGCTTTCTGGTCAATGACCCGGTAGCTGATGAGCTTGAAGTATTCCTTGTAATACCCCCCCAGCGCGCCCATGAGCAGCAATTCCAGGGACGCGTCCGCGGTCTCGAACTGGTAGCCTCCGGCCTCCAGTTCCTTGATCTTCTCCAGGGCCACCTTGATGCTGCTCTCCGGGGGGGGCAGCTTCAAGTCATTGACCGCCAGGAGTTCGTCCAGCTTTTTCATGGCCGTCCGTACTGCGTTATCATGGGCCGCGGCCTCCAGCCCGATCTCCTGGGCCTTGAGGAGAATATTGCCCCGGCCCGAGAGGTCCGAAACCGGGATGGCCCGGACATTGCCCACCGTTTCCGGGACAATGTGCTCGTAAGCTTTGGGGTTGCGCTTCACCGCGGCGGCGTGGACCCCGCCCTTGTGGGCGAAGGCGCTCTGGCCCACGTAGGGCTGGTAGCGGTTGGGATGGACGTTGGCCAGTTCATAGACGAACCGGGACAGCTCTGTCAGGCGCTTGATGCTTGCGTCGCCGAGGCACTCTATCCCCATTTTCAGCTTCAGGGCCGGGATGATGGAGACGAGATTGGCGTTGCCGCAGCGCTCCCCGAAGCCGTTGATGGTCCCCTGGACCTGCCCGCAGCCCAGTTCCACCGCGGCCAGGCTGTTGGCTACGGCCATCTCCGAGTCATTGTGGGCGTGGATGCCCAAGGCCGCCTTTTTGAACCGCTTTTTCACCGCCTTGATGATGTCGATGAGTTCGGAAGTCAAAGTGCCGCCGTTGGTGTCGCACAGCACCAGGCAGTCGGCCCCGCCCCTTACCGCGGCCTCCAGGGTCTGCAAAGCGTATTCCCGGTCTTCCTTAAACCCGTCGAAGAAGTGTTCCGCGTCGTAGAACAGCTCCTCCACCCGGGGTTTGAGGTGCGCCAGGGAATCGGTGATGATTTCCAGGTTGCGCTCCAGGGTGGTCTGCAATATCTCTTTTACCTGGAAGACCGAGGATTTTCCGAAAATGGTCACCACCGGGGCCCGGCTGATGAGGAGTTCCTGGAACACCGGGTCGGACTCCGGCGGCCGGTCCTTGTGATGGGTGCTGCCGAAGGCCGCCACCCGGGTGAGCCCCAGGTTGTAGTTGCGGATTTCCTCGAAAAACTCTTCGTCTTTGGGATTGGACCCCGGCCAGCCGCCTTCGATGTAGTGAAAGCCCAACTCCGCCAGCTTCCGGGCGATGCGGATCTTGTCCGCCAGGCTCAGGTTAAAATACTCTGCCTGGGTTCCGTCTCTGAGCGTTGTGTCGTAAATCTGCACCTGGCGCATGGCTGACCTCGTGTAAAGTTCAAAGTTCAAGGTTCAAAGTTCAAAGTTGCGGGTTCAAGATCTGTAACTTTGAACCATCATTTCTTCGGCTTTTCGTGGTTATCAAGTTAAATAGATAAATTTTAACTCTTATAATAAAAATCGAATGCTTCCTTCAGTTCTTCTATGGTTGGTGGAATTATATCAAACCAATCGAAAGCAAAAACCTTCATTTGTATAGCAGGAACTTGTTCTGCCTTTAATTCAGCGCCTTCGCCGGGTATTCCTGTGGTTTTGTCTACCACGATAGAATTCAACAAAGGCAAATCATTTTTTTTACAGAAAGAAAGCATATGACCGAGAATATCACTCAGGAGGTTGGGATAAGGGAAATTAATTAAGTTAGCAAGGTCTCCATAGGTTAAGATGCTTTTAGATTTGGCCCTAGAGATCAATATTGGCCAGCACTGTAAGGAGCGAAGAGCCCACTTTTTACCCGAAGGGGTTTCCTCTACCATGGCACTGAAGTATTTTACCATGCTTAAATCCCCCCATATGTCCAAGTTATACATCCCGTTCCCAAGTACAACTTGGGAACGAAAAAAAACGTTTCGGGTTCAAGAGCAATAACTTTGAACTTTGAACCTTGAACTTTGAACTATCTTTTCTTCGGCGGCGGGTTTTCCAGCCCGAAGACGTCGTGCAGGGCCCGCACCGCCAGCTCGCCGTATTTGTCTTCGATGACCACGGAAATCTTGATTTCCGAGGTGCTGATCATCAAAATATTAATGTTTTCCCGGGCCAGGGTTTCAAACATCTTGGCTGCAATGCCCGGGTGGTTCTTCATGCCCACCCCGACGATGGAGACCTTGGCGATATCTTGGTCCCCGGACACCTGCTGGGCGCCGATCTCTTGGGCCACCGGGCCCAAGATCTGCAGGGTCTTTTTCAGATCGCCCTTGGGCACGGTGAAGGTCAGGTCGGTGTAGCCGTCCATGCCGGTATTCTGGATGATCATGTCCACCACGATATTGGCGTCGGCCACGGGTTTAAAGAGTTTCACCGCGATGCCGGGGCGGTCGGGGACCCGGGTGATGGTGACTCGGGCGTCGTTGCGGCTCAAAGCTACTCCGGATACCGGAATCTCTTCCATTTCTTCATCCTCTTCCGTCATCAGGGTTCCGGGGGCGTCGGTAAAGGTGGAGCGCACCGCCAGGGGCACGGAGTAGCGCTTGGCAAAACCCACGGAACGTATTTCCAGGACCTTGGCGCCCAGGGACGCCATTTCCAACATTTCGTCGTAGGAGATTTTGTCCAGTTTGCGGGCTTTGGAGTAAATGCGGGGGTCGGTGGTATAGACCCCATCCACGTCGGTATAGATTTCGCACAGGTCGGCTTTCAAGGCCGCGGCCACGGCCACCGCAGTGGTGTCGGAGCCGCCCCGCCCCAAGGTGGTGATGTTTCCCACTTCGTCCACGCCCTGGAAGCCGGCCACGGTCACCACCCGGTTTTTCTTCAACTCCTCCCGGATGCGGGCGGTGTCGATGCCGATGATGCGGGCCCGGCCATAGGCCCGGTCCGTATAAATGCGGGCCTGGTGGCTGAGCAGCGAAACCGCCGGCACTCCCTGGTAGCGCAGGAACATGCTGAATAAAGATACCGTCACCTGCTCGCCGGTGGCCAAAAGCACGTCCACTTCCCGGGGGTCGGGGTCTTCCGCCATTTCCCGGGCCAGATTAAGAAGGCGGTCCGTCTCTCCGGACATGGCGGAGAGCACCACCACCATGCGGGGCCGGCCTGCCACTGGCGCACCACCCGGTTGGCCACGTTGGCGATGCGGTCGGGGTTGGCCACCGAGGTGCCGCCGTATTTTTGGACAATTAGAGCCACGTTTCTCTCTCCAGGAATTTATGAAAATTATTATTATACCGGAATTCTGAAAAAAATAAAGGGATTGTCTTGTATTCCCCGGCAATTTGCTTCCAAAACCCCGCGCCAAAATGCCGGGGCCTGATTCGCCCCTTTCCCAGAAACCACTAGCCCCCTAAATTTTTCCATTGACGCTAATGGGAAAATGGTGTTAATAAAGGAAAATCTTACAAGGGAAAAAAATCACAAGCCAAAGGAGGCTGTTATATGGCTGCAACATTAATCAAAGGCGCCGAGGTGGCCGCCCAGATCCGGGAAGAATTACATAAGGAAGTGGATGAACTCAAAGCCAAACACGGGATTACCCCGGGCCTGGTAACCATCCTGGTGGGCGAAGACCCCGGGTCCATCAGCTACGTCACCGCCAAGCAGAAGACCGCGCATGAGCTGGGCTTCTACTCCGTGCAGGACAACCAGAATCCGGACATCACGGAAGCCACGTTGCTGGGCTTGCTGGACAAGTACAACAAGGACCCCAAAATCCACGGCATCCTGGTGCAGCTGCCGCTCCCCAAGCACATCGACTCCAACAAGGTGCTTTACGGCATCAATCCCGACAAAGACGTGGACGCCTTCCATCCGGTGAACGTGGGCCGCATCTTAATCGGCAACTACGCCTTCCTGCCCTGCACCCCGGCGGGCTGCCAGGAACTCATCGTCCGCTCTTACGGCGATCCCAAGGGCAAGGAAGTGGTG
>VGSO01000112.1 GCA_016874945.1 Deltaproteobacteria bacterium | reverse complement strand
GCGCCTTATCCTCCGCCCAGGTAATAAACAGAATAACAAAAAGAGAAGGGGTGGGTCAATTTTCGATTATCACGACGGGTCATTTTTTGGTTGTCATTACCAGCCGACCTCACCTTCTTCATACTCTCCCGGAACCGAAAGCTTTCCCCGTTCATGGCCAGGATATGAGCATGGTGGGTCAGCCGGTCCACTGGGAAACTCAGGTTGGTAGCGATCAGTCATAAATGCAAAAATCAAAAAATCTCCGGACCGATCATATTGACCAGGGGGGGTAGGAGTCCCATTTCCGGGTTTTGGTTTTGGGCCGGGAAGAGGGGGACAGTACCCTGAGGGCGGGCGCAGGACAGGGCGGCGGTCCATAGCAGGGAGCGTGGGGGCACGGGCCGTAGGCTCGGGGAGCACGGTGGTGGCCAAGGGTGCGGTGACCATCGACGAGGACGCGGTAAAACGGGACGCCCGCCTGGACGGCAAGTTTTTATAAAGCAGACATTTCAGACATGCAGTTTTAAATGTCTGAGTGATCAAACCCCTGCTATTCCTTGGTTTCATCCCATTGCAGACTTTGCAGACATTTTCCCGCGCGAAAGATTTCCATAATGATCCCGCGCTATGCCAGTCCTTCCATCGGATTGAAAAATTGAAAATTCTCCGGACCAATCATATTGACCAGGGGGGAGAGGAGTCCCATCTCCGGTTTTTTCTTTTGGGCCAAGAAAAGGGGGACAGTGGGACGGGTCGCCTGGGGTCGGGGTTAAGAAAAAGCGGGCAACCATTCTGCGATTGAGTTGGTTGGTAGGAGTGGGGGACGAAGCGAGTCCGCTATGCGGGATTAAATTTCTTCCTATTTTTTCCTTGACTTCTCATATAACATTGTTATATAGTTTTAAACATGGACGGATCGGAATTACGAACTTGGCGGCAAAAGTGGGGATTTTCCCAGGCCAAACTGAGCAAGGCTTTAGGGGTGAGCACTATGGCCGTGGCCTATTGGGAATGGGGCCAAAGGCGCATCCCACCCTTGCTCCCCCTGGCCCTGGAAGCCCTGGAAAATCGGATGAAGGAGGAAGGTAAGCATGGCCTTATTATGGGAATGCCCAAAGTGCAGGAAAAGGAATAGCGAAAAAGCCAAGGCTTGCACTGGGAAAAAAGATGGCGCTCTTTGTGGGTTCCAAGGAAGCAGGTTCGCCGGTCGGGTTTGGTGGATTGAGTATTACGACCACGACAAACGGTTGAGGCGGGAACGAATCGGTCCCAATAAGACCGCGGCGGAGCAACGGCTCCGGGAAATTTTGAAGGCCAGGACTGAAGGGAGGTACATCAAGAAATGCCCAGACACCCGCACCCTGTTTAAAGATTTGGCGACATGGTACCTGGAACTGTCTGAGGTGAAAGCCAAACGGAGCTATAAGCGGGACTGTGAGCTTGTAGCCAAGTTGCTCCCCCACTTCGGAGACCGCCTGTTGAAGGACATCAACCCGGCCCTGGTGGAGAGTTACAAACAAAAACGCCTTGCCGAACCATCCGGCAGGACTCCTGACAAGTTGACCGCTCCGGCCACGGTGAACCGGGAAGTGGCCTGCCTCAAGGCCATCTTCAACAAGGCCATAGCCAACGACAAAGCGGAGCGCAGCCCATTTCAGGGGAAAAAGGTGAAGATGCTCAAAGAGAACAATGAACGGGACCGGCTGTTAAGCCCGGAGGAATATGTCCGGCTGCTGGCCCATTGCTCCCCTCAAATTAGGCCCATTACCAAAGTGGCCTACCATACCGGCATGAGGCAGGGGGAGATTCTTTTTCTCACCTGGGACCAGGTGGATTTGAAGGAAGGCTTTATTCACCTGCGGCCAGAGGACACCAAGACTGAGGCGGCTCGGGATATTCCTTTAAGCCCGGAGCTTATTGAGATGTTCCAGTCCATGCCCAGGGGCCTTCCAGGAGTACGGGTTTTCCCTTACAAGGGGAAGGCTTTCGGGAGCACCTTCCAGAGAGCTTTCGAGACGGCCCGGAAGAAGGCGGGCATTGAGGATTTCACCTTTCACGATTTTAGACACACGGCCATCAATAACTGGCGGTTGGCAGGGCATGACTACTTCAGGATCATGGCGGCCAGCGGCCACAAAACCATGCACGTCTTCAAGCGGTACAACACGGTGAGCAAGGAGGAATTGAAGTCCCTGGTGGGGGAAAATCGGTAGCGATATTCACCTATATATTCACCAAGGGATTTTTGAGGAAAAATGAGGAAGAGACAACGATGTGTAAAGCCGCTATTTTCCTGGGGAATCACTGGAGGCGGCAACCGGATTCGAACCGGTGAATAACGGTTTTGCAGACCGTTGCCTTACCTCTTGGCTATGCCGCCTCAAAAAAAATGGAGCGGGAAACGGGATTCGAACCCGCGACTTCAACCTTGGCAAGGTTGCACTCTACCGCTGAGTTATTCCCGCTCGACTTTTAATTTTTTAAGAAATCTCCGGCCTTGTCAAGGGGGAAAATGGGGTTTTCGGTTTTCGGTTCTCGGTTTTCGGTGAAAAGCTGTGGTGGCAAATCACCTGAGACGCTTGATTTTGTTAGGGTCGGCCAATGGCATCCTGGCGCAATTGTTGATGGGAACGCGGCCCTCATCTGCGGGAGGGCCGCGAGGCTTAAGGTGGAAGCGCCCCGGTTCCCAAAGCCGGGCTAGTCCAGCAACAATGAATTGATGGCCGGGGAGGCGTCAATCCTCTCCACCGAGAAAAAGTCCACATCCACTGGCACCGGCGGAGCGGTGACTTTCGTGCCTTCCAGGGCGATGAAGCCCAGAAATCTCACGCTGCCGTCATATACCACCGAGTGGTTGCGAGGTTGGAAATTCTTGCCGTCCAGACTCATGTACTGTCGGTAGATGTTGCCGATTTTCACCAACCGCAGGTAAAACTCGGAAACCCCGGCGTTGGCAGAATCCAGTTCATTCGTCCAGCTGCCTCCCAGCTCCCGGCCCAGTTCCCAGTTCCGGCCTCCCCCGATAAAACCGTTGCCGCACCGGGCATGGTTGGCGTCATCATCAAAGGCGAGGAGGGCGATCTGCTGATAGTCGGTCACCGGATTAAACCCCGACACTTTGATAGTAATCTGGAAGTTGGCATTTCCCCAACGATTGGGAATAAGGAAGAGATTGACGTAATCATTGGCCCCGCCATGGGCGAAATCGCCGGACATGGTGGAGGTGTGGAGCTGGCCGCCAGAGAGGGAATATGTTCCGGTATTCTCATGGAACACCAGCCACGGCGCCCCCAGGGAGGTCCCGTTAAAGTCATCGAAGAAATTGGTTGGGGACGAAGAAATATCCTCCACCTGGAAAAAGTCAATATCGACCGGGACCGGAGGCGCGCCGATCCCCGAGCCTTCCAGGGCGACGAGGCCGAGATATTGGGGCGCGCCATTGCCATAACTTAGGGGGGGATTGCGCCGCTCGTAAGTCACCCCGTCAAAGCTGATGTATTGCTGATAGAGGTTGCCTATCTTCATCAGGCGCAAGTAAAAATCGGATTCGGACGCGTTCCGGGTGTCCTCGTAGTGGGAGGGACTGCCGCCGCTTTCGGGGCACATCTGCCAGGCCCGGAAACCCAGATGGGTGTTGGTGCACTTCATCAGGTTGTCGTCGTTGTCATAGGCCATGAGGGCAATCTGCTGGTAAGCCGTGACCGGGTTGAACCCGGTTACCCGGATGGTGACCTGGAAATCCCGGCTGCCCAGGGGATTGTTGATGACGAAAAGGTTGGAGTAATTATTGCTGCCCCCCCAGAAGTCGCCCGTCAGGGTCTGGGTGTGCAACTGGCCGCCGGACACCGAATACTTGCCGGCATCTTCATGAAGCACGGTCCAGGCGGGCCCCAGCGAGGTGCCGTCAAAGCCGTCGAAAAACACGGTGGCCGCGGGCACCGCCGCCGACATAAAAAAGACCGTCAAGATGGTTGCTGTCAGGGACAAGAGTTTGCGGGACATGGATTTTCCCTCCCTGGGCCGGGGGACAGGCTGGGAGCACTGCCCTCAATTGTACCACGTGGGTTTTTACGGGAGCGTTATCAACTCTCCATCAGTTCAGGAGAGTTGGGGTGGGTGACCTTCTTCACTTTTCCATATTCTATTAGAGTAGGTACTTAAGAAAATCTCGACCCATTTTAGCATGAAAATTCCGATGACAACGAATAAATATATCTCCTTTGGATTGTTTATGTAGGAAATTTGAAAATCGCGTTTGCTTCTTGCTTTATGAAGTGCCGGGGGGATTATCACTTGTCGGGCTTCTCCGGGTTCTGAAAGAGACGCAATTGGGGAGATTCCGGCCCGGGGCGGCGGCGGCGCCGGGCCAGGCGGGGCAGGCCCGTGGGGTCCAGGGTTCCGGCCTCCAGGTTTTCCAGGACCTCCCCGGCCCGGTCGATGACCTCCGGGGGCACCCCGGCCAGCCGGGCCACCTGGATGCCGTAGCTCTTGGAGGCCGCGCCCGGCTGGAGGCGGTGGAGAAAAACGATGTTTCCCTCCGATTCCGTCACCAGCACCTGGAAATTCTGCACCCGGGGCTTGAGGCGGCTCAGTTCCGTGAGCTCCTGGTAGTGGGTGGCGAAGAGGGTCTTGACCCCCCGGCCGTCCAGGTCGTGGAGGTGCTCGGCCACCGCCCAGGCCAGGGCCAGGCCGTCGAAGGTGCTGGTGCCCCGGCCGATTTCATCCAGGATCACCAGGCTCCGGGGGGAAGCCTGGTGCAGGATGCGGGCGGTTTCGTGCATTTCCACCAGGAAGGTGCTCTGGCCCCGGCCGATGTCGTCCACCGCCCCCACCCGGGTGAAGATGCGGTCCGTGAGGCCCACCCGGGCCGCCTGGGCCGGGACAAAGCTGCCCACGTGGGCCAGGAGCGCGGTGAGGGCCACCTGGCGCAGGATGGTGGATTTCCCCGACATGTTGGGGCCGGTGACAATGAGGACCTGGGAGTCGCCGCTGAGGGTGATGTCGTTGGGCACGAAGGCCCCGGGCGGCAGAATCCGTTCGATGACCGGATGGCGCCCCTGCCGGATTTCCAGAAGGGGTTCGGGGGTGATCCGGGGGCGGCAGTACCGGTGCAGGGCCGCGGTTTGGGCCAGGGCCGCCAGCACGTCCAGGACGGCCAGGGCCCGGGCCACCTTTTTCAGCCGCGGGGCCTGCTCCCCCAGGCGCCGGCGCAGGTCCTGAAACAGGGCCGCTTCCCGGCGCACCCGGGCGTCATCGGCCCCCAGGACCCGGGTCTCATAATCCTTCAAGGCCGCGGTGATGAAGCGCTCGGCGTTCACCAGGGTCTGTTTGCGGATGTAATCCGGGGGGACATGCTGGAGGTTGGCCCGGGACACCTCCAGGTAGTAGCCGAAAATTTTATTGTAGCCCACCTTAAGGGAGTTGATGCCGGTTCTGACCCGTTCTTCGGCCTCCAGCCGGGCGATCCAGTCCTTGCCTTCCCGGCTGAAGCTTATTAACTCGTCCAACTCCGGGTCAAAGCCTTCCCGGAAGACGCCGCCGGCCTGGAGGTTGGCAGGCGGGTCGTCCACCAAGGCCCGGTCGATGAGGTCATGGATGTCGGGGAGGCCGTCCAGGTCCGCCGCGGTTTCCCCCACCAGGGGCGGAAGCTGGTCCGGCAGGAGGGCCTTGAGCCCGGGCACCCGGGCCAGGGCGTGCTTCACCGCGGCCACTTCCCGGGGGGAGGCCTGCTCCAGGGCCACCCGGGCGGTGAGGCGCTCCAGGTCCCCCAGACCTTTCAGGGTGTCCCGCCAACGCTGGCGCAGGAGGCTGTTTTCCTTGAAAAACTCCACCCCGTCCAGGCGGGCTTCGATGGCTTCCGGGTCAATGAGGGGATAGCGCAGCCATTGGCCCAGGCGTCTTCCGCCCATGGGGGTGACGGTGGCGTCCAGGACTTCCAGGAGCGATCCCTGGCGGCTGCGGGTGCGCCAGGTTTCAAAGATTTCCAGGTTCCGGAGGGTGGCTTCATCCAGCTCCAGGTAATCGTCCCGGCGGTAGGGGAGCAGCCGGTCCAGGTGGGGAAGGCGGGGGGTGTGGGAGTCCCGGAGGTAGCGGATGATGGCCCCCGCCGCGGCCACTCCCAGGTGGTAAATCTCCAGGCCGAAGCCGTCCAAGAACAGGGTTCCCAAGGCCCGTCCCAGTTCCCGCCGGGCCGCGTCGGGGTCAAAGGCGAAAGGGGTGAGGCGGCGCCGGGGCGGCGGGGCGCCGAAAGGGGCCAGGGCCGCGTCCAGGACATTCCCTTGATAGTCTTCGGACATTAGGATTTCCGCGGGCTTCAGCCTCCAGAGCTCATCGGCCAAACTGTCCGGGCCTTCCCCCTCGGTGAGGCGGAATTCCCCGGTGGACAGCTCCAGGTAGGCCAGTCCCCATTTTTGCCCCTGGAAGGCCGCGGCGGCCAGGTAATTGTCGGTGCGGGCGTCCAGGGAGGCGGGGTCCACCACGGTGCCCTGGGTGATGATGCGGGTCACTTCCCGGCGCACCAATCCCTTGGCCAGGGCCGGGTCCTCGGTCTGGTCGCAGACCACCACCTGGAAACCCGCGTCCAGGAGGCGGGCGATATAGGCCTGGGCCGCGTGGATGGGGAACCCGGCCATGGGGATGCGCTCCTCCCCCTGGCGGCTGCGGCTGGTGAGGGCGATGTTCAAGGCCTCGGCGCCTTTCCGGGCGTCTTCGAAGAACATCTCGTAGAAATCCCCCATTTGAAAGAGCATCAGGGCGTCGGCGTACCGGGACTTGAGGTCCAGGTACTGCTTGAGCATGGGGGTGAGTTTTTCTTGAGACGGTTCAGACATAATCAGTGACCGGTAAGCAATAGGGGGCGCGCCGCGCCCCATAAGAATCGGCCCGAATGCAAATTATTATAAGCAGTTTAACCCGATTGGCGCGATAGGGAAAAGAAGTTTTTCCCAGGAGGTGGGAGGGCTGGCGCTCTCACCTTGGCTCCGGTTGCAGGTCGCCGTCCTGTTTCTTTCTGGCCTGACTTAAGGTCGGCAAATCTTTGATCGTTTCCCAGGACTTATCTGCGGCCCAGCGCAGCTCATAGATTTTCTGGAGGTTCAGCCAGAACTCCGGATTCGTTCCGAAGAAATGTCCCAGGCGCAAGGCCGTGTCGCCGGTTATGGCGCGCCGGCCGTTCAGAATCTCCGTGATGCGGTTCGTGGGCACCTTGAGATGGCGCGCCAATGCCGCCGCGCTCATGCCCAGCTCTTCGAGTTGTTCGGCGAGATGCTCGCCGGGATGGATAGCACTGCGTCTCATAATTCACCTCATACCAAGATGCAATCAAAAAGGTATTATTGTTAGGGGCGCAATTTATTGCGCCCGAAAGGCGGGCGTGATAAATCACGCCCACAACTGTTGCCTTTCGACTGCGACTTGGTATCAATGGTAATCAACGATCTCAACATTGACCGGCCCGGGCGACCCCTGGGGCCTATGGAAGCAAATCCGCCATCAGGTCATTAATACGGATGCTGTATTGACCCTGGCGGTCACCCTGGAGCGCTTCGAGCCGGTTGCCGGGCAGGTCCAGGTCGAGAAGTGATGTGGCGGCTTCCAGCTGTTCGAGTTTCATCTCCGCTTGGCGCTCAAACCCGTCGAAGTCCTTTACCCGGTTCCCCTCGGCGAGTTCGCTTGTCTCTGAAGCTTACGATCATTTTTTATCTTAAGCTTCTTTATGAGTTACGCCAAGCATAATACTACGCGAATAAGCCGGCGAATTTCATAGGATTTGGATCAAATCATTAAACCTATTGTTGCCTTAACTCCGAAAACAAATTAAAGAATAAATATTGACAAATTTATTAAATTGTGCCACGGGTGTAATTATTAAAAAACCAGACCCATCGGGAGGTGGGGATGGAAAACCACGATACCCCCACGATAACAATAATTGTCCCAAGAAGGCCGGGTTGCCAAAGAGGAGCAGCTCGGTTTTTTTTCCCTAACCCCTGAGCCTCTTGCAAAATTATGTAGCCGCAGGCTTCAGCCTGCGCCGGCACAGGCTGGAAAGCCTGTGCTACTGAATCCGAGTTTCTGGTTTTTTCGCGAAGATTTTGCCTGTAACACCTTGATTTGATTAAAGTAATTAGGTCATTTTTTAGTTTGGTTGCGGCCTTTAGGCCGCGATGTGCTACTGAATCCGAGTTTCTGGTTTTTTCGCGAAGATTTTGCCTGTAACACCTTGATTTGATTAAAGTAATTAGGTCATTTTTTAGTTTGGTTGCGGCCTTTAGGCCGCGATGTGCCACCAATA
>VGSO01000111.1 GCA_016874945.1 Deltaproteobacteria bacterium | reverse complement strand
CGAGGAAATTACCGCCATGGGCGACGGCTTTGTCCTCCTGTTGAGCATGCTAAAAAAGTTATCCGATCCGCAGATGATGGATTTGATGAATCGGGTCCTGGACCTCCCCCGGGAGCTCAAGTTGGCGGAGGCCAAACCCTTGGGCCCCTTGGCTATGCTGTCCGCCATGGGCAGCAAAGAAGCCCGGCAGGGCCTGGGGGTGGCGTTGGAGTTTACCAAGGCCCTGGGCAAGCTCAAGACCACCCATGGATAGGACTCCCAGGGACCAAGGCCAAGCTGGAAGATGCCCGGAGAGGTTTCCCCACAAAATGAAAACCGGGGGTAGCCACTTGCCCCCGGTTTTCTCTTGCAGGGTGTTTATGGAGGAGAACAGTTAATCTTTATTAATTATCAGAATAGAATGGAGGAAGGTGCAAGTCTATAAACGGGTTGATCATTTTCATATGGTCATTTTGACCACTTTAAAATTGGTCTGGCTAACAGTGGGGCCCAAAAATCTTTTCTTCATATTTTGAAACAAATTACATAAATTGCGGCTGCACCAGGGGTTCTTCCCTTGGTTTAAATGGCTTAAGTCGGTCCTTAACCGGCCCTCCCCGGGGCGAACGCAAAGGCAGGATATCCAGGTCCCGGCTGGTAACCCAGCCCACCGCGCCACTGGAAGGCTGGCGAACTTTATACCAACCCTCGGAGTTTTCCCCAATCTTTTTCACCTGTTCGTTAAATGGCAAAGTCCTGATGATCTCGCCCCGAGGGGAGGGATTGGCCCGCAGGTTCAGTCTTCTTATTGCCACATAGTAATACGGTTTCTTCGGGGACGGCGCCCAGGCGTCTTCCATCCGCTCGGCCAGGGAGTTGCCGGGGAGCCAGCCCAAGCTGCGGCTTTTGAGCACCAGAACCCGCCACCAACCCTCATCGTCTTGTTCGACTCGTTGCACCTGATCACCCTGGGCCAGCAGCTGCAAGTGAGGGCAATCGTGGCGGGGGCACTCCAGGAGCGGTATGCCGTCCTCATTTACGTAAAAAAAGGAGGGAGTAACGGGATCAGGGCTGAGCAACTCCTTCTGGAGCCATCCCGACTGGCCGCTCCTGAGGAGTTCAACCCGCCACCAGTTGGATTCCCCATCCAACAGTTTCACTTCATCCCCTTTGTAAAGCTGGCCCGAGATGTTCCCCCCGGGCCTGGGGTTATCCCATAAATAAGTGAATTCCGCGGTAACGTAGAAAGGACCCTCCGGAGGTTTACCCCGGGGTTTGGCGCACGACCAGGCCAGGCCCAACAGAAGGGCTATCGCAAGTAATCTTGTCATGGTCCACGGCCGCATAAATCCAAAATTCCTACTCGATCTTTTCCAGCGTCTGGACCCGCCATTGGTTTGACTCTTTGACGAATCTTATCAAATAATTCTCTAAAAGGTGTTTACTCTTGGAGGTGCTGATATTTTGAGCCTCTACCTCCCATGCTACCCGGGCGGTGGCGACATTGTCAGCCAAGAGCTTAATTTCATCTATCTTGAACTCCATCTTGGGATAATCATAGGCTTTCCAGGATTTGGAGATGTTTTGGGCTCTCTGGGTCAGGTGCGGGGCATTGGAGGAGTAATGGCTCAGAAGTTGAGACAAATCTTTTTTCTGGTTGGCGTCCCTGATCCCGGCAATCACTTGCTCCAATTGGCTTTTTAATTCTGATTTGGGGGCCATCAAAGGAGCCGCTACTGCAACCCGGGGGGGGGCAGGCGCCCCTGGCTGGGCGGGGGCGTGCCTGGCCTCCCCGCCTATCTTGGAGGTTTCCGGCAAAGGCGCCTCTTTGAAGGAAAGCCATATCAAAGAACCAATCAAAACCAATCCTACCCCCGCCAGCAAGCCGAGGCTCCCCCAATGCTTCCACCAAGGCCGCCGCTGAGAATAAGGGGATTTCTGAAGTGCGGGCATGGTTTTTTAGCTCAATTCCGTTATTGGCAATTTTATGATACCAAAATCCGCGTTGCAGAAAAAGGGGCCTTTAAAACAGGGCGGGGCTTCACCGATTGCGCCCGATAAAGCTCAAAACCATGAATTTTCATGGGGCTATCTTGTTTTTTAATTTTTTATATAATTTCTTCTGACCAGGGAAAGAACAATTCACCCCGGGACTCTTACCTTCAATAGGGGGGAAACTGCCGATTGTCAACCACGTCAAGTTATGCTACATTTAAAAAAAAGTAAATGGTGATCCCTGAGGCAGAAGGCGCCTTGAACAGCTGGGGTTCCCAATGCCTGCTGGCAATCCACCGTGGCCTCTCTTTCCACCATCACGTCAAGTCAGCGCCTTTCTAATCAACTTCGAACAATGGCGGACCTGGACTCTAAATTATTTGGCCTCGGTTTTCCGGGCAAACCTTTCCTGACGCCATACAATAAAGGTATTTTTAAGTAAAGGCAAGAAGAGATTTAGTAAATCTTTCTAGTTCATCACAATCTTTAGCTTGTAAGCAAGTGGGGATTGCAACCTTAAAGAATAACTGGCGGGTAAGTTAAATGTCGCCTCCCAATGAATCGTGGAAATTTCCCTGGTATCTTATATTTATATTCTTTGGTCTGTCCATTGGGATTTTAACCACCGGATATTTATACTATAGGAATCAAGAAGCTTACATAAAGATAGAGAAACAGCAGGAATTGTCTGCAATCATCGCCCTGAAAATAGACCAAATAATTTCCTGGCGCCAGGAACGCATCGATTTTGCCAGCACCATTATGGATGATCCCTTTTTCGCTTTGCGGGTAAAAGAATTTATGAATAAGAGAGCCAAAACGGCTCTCAAGGAGCAGATCCTGGAGCGCTTGTCTGCCCTGACGTCATACCAGTATCAAAGTCTCGCATTGATCGATCCCGAGGGCAATGTGAAGTTGGCCGTTCCGGCTTCGAAACAGGAACTTCCCCCCTATGTTAAATCCCTGGCTTTCCAGGCCGTGCAGACCAAAAAAGTGGTATTTTCGGATCTGTATCGGAATGAGGATGCCAAAGTCATGCTCAGCGTCCTCACCCCGCTGCTGGTCATGCAGCGGGAGGAGAAGGTCATTGTGGGCATTATTTTGATGGAGATTGAACCTTATCAGTTTCTCTACCCTCTGATCAAATCCTGGCCGACGCCCAGCACGACCGGGGAGACCGAACTGATCCGCCGGGAAGACGATGAAGTCGTATTTCTCAATGAACTCCGCCACCGGCAGAATATTCCCCTGAACTTGCGGTTTCCCTTAAAATCATCCAATCTGCTGGCCGCCACCGTGGCCCAGGGGAAACAAGGCATCATCGAAGGTCTTGATTATCGAGGGTTTCCGGTTCTGGCCGCCGCCGGACGGATTCCTGATTCTTCCTGGTTCCTCATAGCCAAGGTGGACGCCGCCGAGATCTACGCCCCCATCCAAAAGCGCATCCGGGAGGTGGCAGTCCTGCTCATTACCTTGATTGCCAGCGCCGGCATTTGCGTCGCCTTTTTTTGGAGGAATCAACAAACCAAATTTTACCGCCGCCAATATGAAGTGGAGCGGGAGCGCAGCGCCTTGGCCCAACGTTATGAGTATTTGACCAGGTTTGCCAATGACATCATCCTGGTGGCGGACCAAGACCTGAAAATTGTGGAAGCCAATGACCGCGCCGTGGCCTCTTATGGTTATGACCGAAACGAGCTTCTCCGGATGGATTTAAAAGATTTGTATCCCCCCGGCTCGCAACAGGTGCTTGAAACCCTGTTCAGCCACGTTCAGGAAAAAGGGGGGCTGATTTTTGAAGCCATGCAACAGCGTAAGGATGGCGCGCCCTTTCCGGTGGAAGTCAGTTTGCGCCTGTTACAACTGGATGGCGAAGAAATGTTCCAAGAAATCATCCGGGATATCACGGAACGCAAGCGGACCGAGGAAGTGCTCAAAGAATCGGAAAAGAACCTGCGCCATCTGGCTTCCCGGCTCCTCAGCGCTCAGGAAGATGAGCGGAAACGCATCTCCCGGGAGCTTCACGATGAATTGGGACATTCCCTGCTGGCTCTCAAGCTCCAGTTGGAATCGGTGGCGGAGCAAATGCTTCCCCAGCAAATCTCTTTAAAAAATGAAGTGAACCGGATTCTCCAGTCCATCAGCGCCACCATTGAAGAAGTGCGCCGTCTTTACCTGGATTTGAGTCCTGGCGATCTGGAGGACCTGGGGCTGACCACCTCCATCCGCTCCCTCATCGAGGATTTTGCTTATCTGCAAAAACAAATAAACTGGACCATCAAAATGGATGACCTCGACGGCTTGTTCCCGCTGTCCATTCAGACGGCTATTTACCGGATCATCCAAGAAGCTTTGACCAATATCGGCAAGCATGCCAAACCTAAAAACGTTTTTCTCGAAATTAAACGAGCACCCCGGGAGGTCTCCTTTACCATCGAGGATGACGGCATAGGCTTTGAACGGAACAAAGTTTTTTCCGAGAAAAAAACCTTGGGGCTCCTGGCCATGGAAGAGCGGGTCAAAATCTTGGGGGGCTTCTTTAAGCTCCGGAGCCAGGAAAACCGCGGGACAAGAATCTCTTTTGCCATTCCAGTTCCGGGAGGAGAATAACAATGGGCCCTTACACTGTAGTGCTGGCCGATGACCATCCCATGTTCCGTGACGGAGTCCGGAAAATAATCGAGCGCATCGAGAATGTTCAAGTCGGCGGTGAGGCCGGCGACGGTCTCGAATTGCTGGAAATCCTGAAAAAGTCCTGCCCCCACCTGGTCATTCTTGACATCTCCATGCCGAATCTTCGTGGCCTGGAGGCCATCAAAGAAATTAAGAGAACTTATCCCCAGGTGAAGGTCTTGGTTCTAACCATGCACAAGAAAAGGGAATTTATCCGCCAGGCTTTGACCTTCGGCGCTGATGGCTTTCTGGTCAAAGAAGACGCCGGCGGCGAGCTTATCCGGGCGATAAATACTATCCGGAAAGGAGGGAAATATCTTTCCCCCCTGCTTGCCAGCGTCTTGACGACCATGGCCCTGGAAGAAGAAAAAGCCGATATTTTAACCATACGGGAGAGAGAAGTCCTGAAGCTCTTGGCGGAAGGGAAGAAAACCCTGGAAATCGCTGAAGCCTTGTATATCAGTCCCAATACCGTGCGCCGGCACCGTTCCAACATCATGGAAAAGTTGAACATCAAGAGCATGGCCGATCTGCTCAAATATGCCATTTCCAGAGATTATATTGTTGAACATTCTTAGAAATCGTCTTTGTGTGGTCGAAATAACCATATGGAAATGGTCACCCGGTTTATAGACATCCCCCCCTGCCTGTCCCATATTTAAACAGTTTATTATCGGTCACTATGATAAAAACCATAAGGAGAACTTCGTGAGGCAGGGAAAGAAGTCTAAAAGGCAAGGTCCTGAAAAACGGACTGACCATCACCTTGAAGTGACCTTTGCCGGTTGCAAAGCAGTGGCATCCAAAAAGAGAGGGGTGTCAATTATAAAGATTACCGACCACGGGTGCAGCCAACACGATTTGCGTCAGATATTGCTCAACGGGTCCGAGGGTGAACTGATAAGGGATATTCTCGGCAATCTCCCCCGCTATGGGGACTTCCACACTTTTATCTGCCAATATGGTCATACTCACAATCTCAGCTTCCTGATTCAGAGCGATACCATGCTGCGCCACTAAGCCCCGGCCGGGCCGGCCCCAATTGGGTTTGGGTCCCACGATCCGGCTGTCCTCTGTCCCTACCATCTTTTTTCCCACCCCGCGAAAAAATCTTAAGTGATCTTGTTGCTTACCCATTATCTCAGACTTATTAAAAACTTAATTTCTCCAAATCTTGACTATTTAACTATTAATCCGATATATAATATATTAATAGCCTAAAAGGAGGTGCGTGCGTCATGAAGAAACTGGTCATCCTGGGTCACGGCACCGGCGGCACCATCATCGCTACCAAAATGCGCCAGGTGTTGCCCGAAAAACAATGGGAGATCACGGTAATCGACAAAGACTGGCAGCACCATTACCAGCCCGGCTGGCTCTTCATCCCCTTTGGAATCTACACCCGAAAGGACTGCATCAAGCCCAAGACCAAATTCGTGCCTCCTGGGGTCAACCTGGTGCTGGACGAAATCCTCGGCGTCGACCCTGAGAAAAAGCAGGTCCAAACCAGGACCGGGACCTTTCCTTATGACTGGCTGGTGATCGCCACCGGCTGCCGCATCGTTCCCGAAGAGGTGGAAGGCATGATGGGCCCGGGCTGGGGCAAAGACATCCACAACTTCTACACCCTGGAGGGCGCCGAAGCCCTTTATGAAAAGATGAAGTACTTCGAAAAGGGCCGGGTAGTGATCAACATCGCGGAGCTGCCTTTCAAGTGCCCCGTGGCTCCCCTGGAATTCGCCTTCATGGCGGACTGGTACTTCACCATCAACGGGGTGCGGGACAACATCGAAATCGAGCTGGCCACCCCGCTCCCCGGGGCCTTCACCAAGCCCGTGGCCTCCCAGGTTCTGGGCGATTTGTGCCGGGAAAAGAACGTCAAGGTCACTCCCAATTTCCAGATCGCCGAGTGCAACGCGGAGAAAAAGTACATTAAATCCTTCGGAGGCGAGGAAGTGCCCTACGACCTCCTGGTGGCCATTCCCCCCAATTTCGGGGCCCAGTGCCTCATCGACAGCGGCATGGGCGACCCCATGGGCTACATGGAAACGGACAACCACACCCTGAAGGCCAAAAAATTCGACAACATTTACGTCATCGGGGACGCCGCCAATGTGCCCACCTCCAAGGCCGGGGCCGTGGCCCACTACGAGGCCGACGTGGTGGCGGCCAATCTCCAGCGGGAAATTGACGGGCAGCCTCCCAGGCCGGATTATGACGGCCACGCCACCTGAATGGTGGTGACGGGTTACGAGAAGGGGTCCCTTCTCGACTTCAATTACAAAGTTGAGCCGCTGCCGGGCAAATTCCCCTTTCCGGGCATCGGGCCCTTGGATTTGCTGGGGGTCAGCTATGCCAACTACGTGGGCAAAATAATGTTCCGGTGGGTTTACTTCAATTTGATGCTCAAGGGGAGCCACCTGCCCCTGGAAAACCAATTTGTCCTGGCCGGGAAGGTCCGGGGGATTTTGTCTCCGGACATCGAGATTCCCCTTAGGAGGAAACGGCCATGAGCAACGACGCGCAAATCCTGGAACGGTTAACCAGAATCGAGGAGAAACTGGAGCGTGTTTCCGGCATCGAGAAACAGCTGGAGACCTTTGCCAATTCGTGGGACAGCCTGAGGGACCTGGGCCGGGACCTGTCGCTGCTCATGGACCCCTCCGTCAAGCTACTCACCGAGGAGTTGGCAGAGGTGGAAACGGGCTTCCAGTTGGAGGACGCCCTCTTTTTGTTCAAGCGGCTCCTCTTGAGCTTCCGTTACCTGGCCTGGTCCCTGGAGCAATTGGAGAACCTGGTGGACTGGTGGCAGGACATGGAGCCCATCCTGAAAGTCACTGTCCCCCATTTTATTGACAAGCTGGAGGACATGGAATTAAAAGGGGTCTTTCAGGGTTACCGGGCCATGCTCCACGGTTATGCCAAGATTTCCCAGCACTACAGCCCGGAGGATTTCGACGCCATTGCCGATGGCTTTGTCCGCATGCACGGCCTGGTCATGAAGTTTTCCGACCCCAAGTTCACCGATTTCCTGGCCAGGCTCGCGGAAGTGCCCGGCCGGGTCGATTTTGCCGCCGCCAAGCCCGTGGGTCCCTTGGGTTTGCCGTTTAGGCTGATGTCGAAAGCATACAAACAGGGCCTGGGGGTGTTTATGGAACTCACCCGGGCCTTGGGTCAGATCAGCGCCGAGGCCCCCGCGAAAGCCGGTTAGTAACCGAAGAAAAGATAAAAATTCTCCACCCAAACACCAAGGCGCAAAATACGCGAAGGAAAACTCATGGGCGTCCTGGACTTCCGGGACGCCCATAATATCTTCTGTGCGGCCCTTGGTGTCTAGGTTGTCTTAGGGGTGAAATTATTTCTCTACTTCGCCGTTATACCAAGTTGAGACCTCTGCGAAAAGCCTGATTGAATGGCGATTCCCCTACAATTCCCTCCCCCTGGAGGGGGGAGGGTTAGGGAGGGGGTGGCAAAATCTTTTGAATTTAAGCATCTTAATCATCTATCCCCCCTCCCCCCAACCCCCTCCCACCGAGGGGAGGGGGGGTTAAGGCCAAGTTTTTCCGCTCTTTAAGCTATTTCGCAGAGCTCTCAACTTGGTATTAGGCGTGTCCCTGATAATGGAAAAAGTTTAGTTTTTAAGCCGGTTGTGGTAATGTGT
>VGSO01000110.1 GCA_016874945.1 Deltaproteobacteria bacterium | reverse complement strand
GTGGGTCCCTTATTTTGGCCTTCGAAAAACCTGATTTTGACCTTCGGAAAACCTGATTCAATAGTTCCGAATTTCCCGAAGGTTTAGCCTTAACTTTTCAATTCAATAGGTTAAGCTAGCTAGGGGAAATAACCTGGCGGGCAGTTGGCTGGAAAACTGCTTGAACTTTTGTGATGCCTCGATTATGATAAATTTTGGGAGTAGTATACCGAATCAAAACCATAAGTTAAAAATATGGAAAAGCACCACAGTTGTCTCAACACCAGGGCCATCATTGAATATTTCCTGGAAAGCATGCCCGCCGGGGTGCCCCAACTCTTTGAGGGTTTAGGTCCGGAAGTGGAGGGGGTGCCTAATGCCCAGGAATTTCTCACGGAGATTAACAACTGGGTGTCCAGCGATGTAATCAGCCAGATGTTCAGAAATGCAAAAAAGATCACCAACAATGATAACATCGCTTTTAAGATCGGCTATGAGTCCGCGGCCCGGAAAAAATTGGGCTACGTGCAGCGCATCATCATGTTCGCCCACAAGAATCCCCGCAGCACCCTCAAAAGAGTCCAGGCCCTCAACGATAAATTCAATAAAAACAAAAGGGTGGAACTGGTGGAAACCACCCGGGCCAGCGCGGTGGTCCGGCTCCACTGGTTTCCGGAAGTGCCGGGCAACATTGACTTTTGTTTGTTCAATCAAGGCATCTATTCCGGCATTCCCACCATCTGGAATCTGCCCCCGGCCATCCTGGAGGAAACCAAGTGTTTTTATAAAGGGGACGACTACTGCGAATACCTCATCAAATGGCAGAGAAAGTTCAGCCTCAAGGAAAATCTGCTCAAATTCCTGGTCCCCTGGCGGGCCTTGAACTATACCATCGAGGAACTGGAACGGGACAAGGAACTCCTTAAGAAAAAATTTAATGAAGTTCACCACTTAAATATTCAACTCAAGGAAAAGATCGACCAGCTCATGTGCCTCCAGGAGACCGGCACTGCGGCGCTGTCGGTCCTCCATTTGGAAAAGCTCCTCCAGGTGACCTTGCGGCTGCTGGTGAATTCCGCCAAACTGGACCGGGCTGGAATCCTGCTCCTGGACGAACAGGACGAGGTGCTGGAATTAACTTACGCGGTGGGAGTGGACCCGGAGCTCTTTGAGCGAGTCCGGGGCTACCGGATTCCCATCACCAAGGTAGACAATGTCATCGCCCGGGTGGCCATGACCGGCATCCCCGTGGTCTTCCAGGATGTGACCCGGAGCCATCTCAACCTGAACAATCCTCTTATCCAGTATTTTCAGCCCAAGTCCTTTATCCTGGCCCCCCTCACCGTGCGCGGCAAAGTCATCGGGGTGCTCATGGCCGACCGCACGCGGGAGGACTCGCCCATCAGCGTGGGGGATAAGGAATTTATCGCCAGCTTCGCCAATCAGATCGCCATCGCCCTGGAAAATGCCCTCCTGTACCGCAAACTGGAGGTTTCCGAGCGCAAGTACCGGGAATTGGTGGAAAACGCCCATGAGGGCATCTGGATCATCGACGACAAGGGCGTCATCAAATTTGTCAACCAGCGCATGCGAGAAATCACCGGCCACCAATCCCTGGAGGGGAAGAGCATCTATGATTTTTTTGACCGGCACAACCGGCAATTGGTGGAAAACGTCCTGAATGAAAACCGCAAGAACAGCGTGGCGATACAGGAAATCGAGGTCATTTGCAAAAACCGGGGCGTGGCCTTTCTCATCATGAGTTCGGTGCCTTTGTTTGAAAACGGCGGCTTCACCGGGGCCTTCGCGATGTTCAGCGATATCACGGCCCTCAGAGAAACGGAAAAGCGCTTCCAGAAGATCTTCGAAGACGCGGCCATCGGCATGGCCCTGGTGGATATGGAAGGCATTCTCCTGGACAGCAACCCCGCCTTGGCCCGGCTGCTGGCCTGCACCAAGGAAGACTTGTACCGCAAACCCTTTATTCACCTGACCTCCCCGGAAGACCTGGAGCTCCATGCCCTCCGTTTCCAGGATCTGGGGGAAGGCAAGCGCGACTCTTACCGCATGGAAAAGCGCTTCCATCGCAAGGACGGACACGCGGTGTGGGGCCAGCTCACCGTCTCTTTGGTGCGGGGAGGGGGGGGCAAGCGCCAGTTCGCCATCGCCATGGTGGAGGACATCCACAAGCGCAAACAGGCCGAGGAAGAGATCCAGGCTCACCAGGAAAAGTTGCAGTCCCTGGCCTCCGAGCTTTCTCTCACGGAGGAACGGGAACGGCGGCGGCTGGCCACGGACCTTCATGACCATATCGGCCAGGCCCTGGCCATCTCCAAAATCAAGCTGGGAGTGCTGCAAAAGACCTTGGCCAATCAGGCCATTGCCGGGCCCTTGGGGGAAATCCGGGACCTCATCGAAAAGATGATCCAGGACACCCGATCCCTGACCTTCGAACTGAGCCTCCCGGTCCTCTATGAGCTGGGGTTTGAAGCGGCAGTGGAGTGGTTCGCCAAACATGTGCGGTCCCAACACGGCATCCGGGTGGAGGTGCGCAAAGAAACGGCGGACATTCCCATGAGCGATGAACTGAAAGTGCTGCTCTTTCGGTCCGTCCGGGAATTGATGATCAACATAGTGAAGCATGCCCAGGCGCGCCACGCCCAAGTAACCATCGCGCGCAACGGCAGCGAAGTGCGAATCATGGTGGGAGACGACGGGGTGGGAATGGATGCCGACAAACTCAATCCCCAATCCCGGGGCGCCGGCGGCTTCGGCCTATTCAGTATCCGGGAACGTCTTCATTATCTGGGGGGATGGCTGGAAGTGGAGTCTCAGCCCCATCAGGGCACGATGGTGACCCTGGGCGTCCCCCTCCAGAAATCCCGCAAGACTTCCAAAAGGGGTGCCAAATGACCATTCGAATTATCCTGGCCGACGACCATCAGATTGTGCGCCACGGACTACGCAATTTGCTGGAACTGGAGCCGGACCTGAAGGTGGTGGCCGAGGCCGACAATGGCCGGGACGCCCTCCAACTGGTGAAGGAACTGGCTCCCAATATAGTGATTATGGACATCTCCATGCCCGGCCTCAACGGCATTGAAGCCACCCGACAGATTCTTTCCGAGTCGCCCCGGGTAAAAGTCATCGCCCTGTCCATGCACTCCGACAGCTCCTATGTCTTGAATATGCTCAAGGCCGGGGCTTCGGGGTATCTGCTGAAGGACTGCGCCTTGGAAGAGCTGGTCAAGGCGGTTCGCACCGTGGAAAACCGCAAAACCTTTCTTAGTCCCGGCATCTCCGATATCGTCATTAAGGATTTTATCGGGGGCTGGGGTGGCGCCGGGGGTTCGGCCTACTCGGTATTGACTCCTCGGGAGCGGGAAGTCCTCCAACTCATTACCGAAGGCAAGACCACCAACCAGATCGCCGATTGCCTCTGCGTCAGCGTCAAAACCGTGGAAGCGCACCGCAAGCAGGTCATGAACAAGCTGGGAATCCACAGCGTCGCGGAACTCACCAAGTACGCCATCCGCCAGGGCCTGACTTCCCTGGAAACCTGAGAGCGATCCCGGAAATCGCCCCCCCCACCCTGCCAGGCATGTCCCAATACCCAGGGGTGCTTCTCCCTGTATCACCAACAATTATCATTTTAATCTGTAAACTATATTAACTTCCATCAGAATTACCCTACATTCCCTTAATAAAAAATTAGGGAGTTTAAGCGAAAAAATCAGGCATTGCCGAATTTTCTTCCGATAAATAGTAGATTAGATTCAAGGTCACGAAGGCTAATTTAACAAGAAAATGGCAGAGGCGCCACAGAGGGCGGACTGGGCCAAGGATGGCTCTGTTTTCAAGAGCCCTGCCATGGAGGAAATCATGCAACAGAGAGGTCTCCCCCTGGATAACCGGAAAATCAAGATCGTCATGGCCGATGACCACCAGATTGTGCGTCAAGGGGTCCGCTCCCTTTTGACCGCGGAGTCGGATATGGAGGTGGTGGGCGAAGCTGATAACGGCCGGGATACCTTGCGCCTGGTCCAGCAGCTTTCCCCCCTGGTGGTGGTCATGGACATTTCCATGCCGGATTTGAACGGCATCGAAGCCACCCGACAGATCCTGGCAGAATCTCCCGGAGTGAAAGTGGTGGCCCTGTCCATGCATTCCGATAGCTTCTTTGTGCTGAACATGCTCAAAGCCGGGGCCAGCGGCTATCTCTTGAAGGACTGCGCCGTGGAAGATCTGGTCAAAGCCATCCGTACGGTGGTGTCCAACAAGACTTATCTCAGCCCGGGAATCTCGGACATAGTGGTCAAAGACCTGGTGAACGGCTATTCCATGACCAAGGGTTCGGCTTTTTCCATCCTTACCAACCGGGAGAGGGAAGTGCTCCAGCTCATGGCGGAAGGCAGAAACACCCACTCCATCGCCGAACGCCTCTGCGTCAGTTCCAAGACGGTGGAGACCCACCGCAAACAGATTATGACCAAGCTGGACATCCACAGTGTGGCCGAACTCACCAAGTATGCGGTGCGCCAGGGTTTGACTTCCCTGGAAGTCTAGTTGCATTTCAGGTTCCGGTTGTCAGGTTTTAGGTTTCAGGTTTCAGGTTTCAGGTTTCAGGAATTAACACGGCCCTGGAAACCAACGGCTGGCCCCGGAAACCTGGAGCCCGGAAATCCATATTATTTCCCACCCTTATTACTTTTCCTTAAGGGATTCCCCTAGTTAAAATTTAGGATTTTTCCAACTTAAAAGTAGGGATTTTCCAAGTGTTTTTTCAGGAAATTCCCCTATTCTGGCTGCAGCCCTTATTCTTCCAGGGGGACATGATGGCCATAAAAATCGTCCTGGCAGATGATCATCAAATTGTGCGCCACGGACTGCGCACCCTGTTGGGCAGGGAACCGGACATGAAGGTGTTGGCCGAAGCGGACAACGGCCGCACCGCCCTGCGCTTGATCAAAGAACTCCACCCGGACGTCGTCATCATGGACATCTCCATGCCGGATTTGAACGGCATCGAAGCCACCCGGCAGGTCCGGGATGAAAGTCCCGGGGTCAAAGTCATCGCCCTGTCCATGCACTCCGACAGCCTCTTCGTGCTGAATATGCTCAAAGCCGGGGCCTCCGGATACCTGTTGAAGGACTGCGCCCTGGAAGAGCTGGTGAAAGCCATCCGCATCGTCATGAACGGCAAGACCTACCTTAGCCCGGGAATTTCGGATATCGTCATCAAAGACTTTGTCAGCGGCTGGATCTCCACCGGGGTCTCGGCCTTTGGCGCCCTTTCCAACCGGGAGCGGGAGGTGCTCCAACTCCTGACGGAAGGCCACAATACCAATAAAATCGCCGAAATCCTCTGCGTCAGCGTCAAAACCGTGGAAGCCCACCGCAAGTCCATCATGAACAAGCTGGGGATCCGCAGTATTGCCGAACTCACCAAATACGCCATCCGCCAAGGGATTACCTCCCTGGAGCATTAACCAACGGCCGCCAATAATTAAGATAGGATTCTCTTTAACTTTCCCTTAATCTGGGCTAATCTGTCATTAATGCCTTTAGCTGAAACTCGCCGACAGCGTCTCCGTCTTGTAGCCGTCTCCGCCTCAATTCTGGTGGGGACGGCCTTGATGGCGGGGAAATTTTACGCCTTCTGGCTCACCCAATCCGCGGCCATCCTCTCCGATGCCCTGGAATCCATTATCAATGTGGCGGCCTCGTCTTTTGCCCTGGCCAGCGTGCTCATCGCCGCCCAAGCCCCGGATGCGGCCCACCCTTACGGCCACGGCAAGATTGAATATTTTTCCGCCGGCTTTGAAGGCGCGCTCATCATTTTGGCCGCGGCCGGGATTTTCTACCAGGCCTGGCAACAATTTTTCCACCCCCGGCCGCTCCCTCACCTGGAAGGCGGACTCCTCATCCTAACAGGGGTGAGCCTGGTCAACCTGGCCCTGGGACTGGGTCTGATCCTGGTGGGACGGCGCACCCAATCTCTCACCCTGGTAGCCGACGGCAAGCACGTCCTCACCGACGTTTATACGTCCGTGGGTGTGGTGGTGGGGTTGGGCCTGATGTGGGCCACGGGCTGGATATGGCTGGACGGCGCGGTGGCCTTCCTGGTGGGGTTAAATATTGTGGTAACCGGGGCGCAGCTGTTGCGCCAGGCCGGCGCGGGACTGATGGACACCTCGGACCCGGACCTCCTGGCGGAGATCTGCGACCTGCTGGCCCGGCGCCGCAAGTATATCTGGATTGACATCCACCGTCTCCGGTCCCGGCGGGCCGGCAGCCGGATATTGCTGGACTTTCACCTCATTTTGCCCCGGGACCTGACCCTTGCCGAGAGCCACCAGGAGGTCAAGGAGGTGGAGAAGATCATAGAGGAGCATTTCCGCGGCCAGGCGGACATCCTCATTCACGCGGACCCTTGCGCGGACCCCGAGTGTCCCGTGTGCGGCCGTGAGCCTTGCAGTCTCCGCCGGGAAGAGACCCGCCGCCAGCGCCTGTGGCGCCAGGACGTGCTGACCTCCCGCCGAAGCGGGTGATCCAAGGTTTCAAAGAATTCCCTGATTATTTATACCATTTTCTCTTTCAAGTGCAACAAACTTAATCTGCAACTTATTGATAATCCGTAATTATCTTTACCGAAAACCGAAAACCGAAGACCGTATAAAACCGGTGGGGGTTCCCGGGGGTCATAAAAAATGGCGGCCTCCGCAGAGGCCGCCATCCCGGTTAACCCGATGAGATTATGGGCTCCTTAGAAAGGAGGAGGCGAGTTGCCGAATTTGTTCTGGATGGTGAGGGTGTCGCCCACCAGGTCGGCCACCCACCAGTAAGGCCCGGAACCGGCGGCGCTGGCGGCCACGGCCTGGCCTTTTATGGCGCCGCCGTTGTAAATCCGGGCCCTGAGGCCTTGGCCGGCGCCCTTGTAGCTGCCCCATTCCCAATAGCTGTCGTTGTCATTATCCAGGCGGGTCCAGATCCGGTAAGTGCTGCCGCCGGCCACCTGGCTGATGACCAGGTTCAGGCAGCCGGAAGTGTAAAGCCAACCGTCATTGGTAATGGCGGCATAGGGGGGCTCGACCAGGCTCCCCCATCCGGGCTCGGCAATGATGCTGCCGTCCTGTACCACCCGGGGGGCGAAATAGAGCCCGTAGGTGCTGGCCCAGGGAACCGGCCACCAGTCACGGAAATAGGAGTAAAAGGCGTCATCATAGCCCGGATGCCAGGTGCGGTGGCTGAAGAGGCAGGTCCATTGGCCGGTGGGCCGCGCTTTGTTCATGTGGTTGGGCAGCACCAGGTCCTTGATCTTGTTGGCCACGGCCGCCTGGTTGGCTACGGTCCAGGAGCCGTGGCCCGCTTTGGTAAAAACCAGTTTATAAGAGGTGGCCCCCGCCAGGCCGACCATGGTAAAAAAGCCGCTGGGGTTGGTAAAGACCGTGGCGCCCGAAGGGGTGGCCACGACCTTCACTCCGTCCAGAGGCGCGCCGGTCTGGCCGCTGTAAACCACTCCGCAGAAACCGGTGGCATTGAGCCCCAGGGCCTTCATCAGGTCCACCCGCCTTTCCACCGTGTAGAAACCGTTGGCCCCGGTGGCGCTCCCCACCGGCAGGCCGGTGGTAATCAAGCGGTTTTGCACCTGCGCGGGGGTGTAGCCAGGATATTTCTTCCACACCCGGGCGGCGCAGCCGGCCACGATGGGGGCGGCCATGGAGGTGCCGCTGTATCTCGCATAGACTCCCTGGGTTACGGGAATGGTGGAAAGAACGTTCCACCCCGGGGCCACGATGTCCACGAAGTTGAAGTTATAATCCACTCCTCCCAGGGTCCCCACGTCGTAATTGGAGAAGTAGGCCCGGCAATCGTTCTCTTCGCTGGCGCCCACGGTGAAGGAACTGGGAAACCAGGCCGGGACGGGCACGTAGTTGGGCGGGGGCCAGTTGTGCATGTCATAGTAGGTCTGGGCGTTGTCTTCATTGCCGGCGGCGACGCAGACGATTTTGCCCTCCAGGAAGCAGTCGTCCACCAATGTCTGGAAAGTGTTGTAAGCGCCACTGCCCTCCAACGCATAGCCGCCCAGGCTCAGATTGATAATCTTGGCATTGCTGTTTCTGGCGAAATTAATGCCCTGCATGACCTGGAACGAGGTGCCGCTGCCATACGCGTCCAGGACCCGCACCGCCAGGATCTTGGTGGTGGGAGATACGCCGGAAGCCCCGCTGGCGGAGTTGGCGGCGATGAGCCCGGCCACATGGGTGCCGTGGCCCGCTTCATCCATGGGATCGTCATCATCCTCGACGTAATCATGACCCTTGACGACATTGGCGGCCAGGTCCGGATGGGTGTAGTCCACCCCGGTGTCCACCACCGCCA
>VGSO01000109.1 GCA_016874945.1 Deltaproteobacteria bacterium | reverse complement strand
AATGTGCCATAAGCCCCATAACTCCTTTCAATGTTTAGGTTTTCGGTAAACCCATTATAGCATTGATTGGCTGCGATGGGGCTGTTTTACTTGCTATCTCAAGTAATTTCTACCGGACAGCAGTGTTGATATGCATTAATCTTTTAACTGAAAACCGAAAACCGAAAACCGAAAACGGTATTACATCATATAAATTATGAATCGCGACACTAGCCTTTTTTCTCCGCCCCTGCCCTGGCACAGCCATTGCTTCTCTTTAGGAGATGATCGGCAGGAGAGGTCCGCCACCGCTTCGGGAAAAGGAAGGCCCTTGAGAAGCGCGGCCCAATAATGGTCGGGTGAACCTGAATCTCAAACCCGGACAGCCCGGCGAGACGTCTTCCCCCCGATTGGCCTTGACAGAACCCCGGCCCTTAATTAGGATACCTGCTATTGACACAGGTCTGGCCTTGGGGGAAGATAACTGGAGAAAACAAAAGATTCTGACGAGTTAGGTTGTATGGAAAAAGCCCCTTACCAGAAATTGCGCTGGGAGATTGTCTTCGTCATCATCAGTTTTTCAGTTGTGCCCTTGATGATCCTTGGAGCCTTCATCTACCAGGAGTTCAGCTCCTCCGCCACGGCCAAGATTCAGGAGAGTCTCAAGACCCTGGCGGAAAATCGCCGCGCCTCCCTGGACCTGTTCTTAGAAGAGCGGGTTTCCCAGCTCGTCACCCTGGCCGGGACCCACTCCCTGGAGCGGCTAAGTGATGAAGATTACTTGCATAAAGTCTTTAATATCATCCAGACCCGCTCCCGGTCTTACATCGATCTGGGCGTCATCGATGAAGAAGGCAACCATTTGGCTTATGTGGGGCCGTATTACAGCATCCTCAAAGGAGTCAATTATAAAAACGAGGAGTGGTTCAGCGCCGTGACGGCCTCCGGGGTCTACATCAGCGATGTCTTCACCGGATTCCGGAGAATTCCCCACTTCATCATTGCGGTAATGGTTCGCGAACGGAATAAGATCTGGATTCTCCGGGCCACCATCGATTCGGAGATCGTCGAAAATATCGTGCGCGCCGCCCTGATCGGCAAACAGGGGGATGCCTTTCTGGTCAACCGGGACAATATTCTGCAGACCAGTCCCCGCTTTCATGGCAAGTTGCTGGAGCCGGTGAGCTGCGCCATGTACAGGGAAGCCTGCCCTAATTTTTCTCGCGCCACCGGCACGTTGGTGGAGGAAAAATCAATGGGCGGCATGGAACGTCTCTACGGGGTCAGTGTTTTGCAGAATAAAAGATGGGTGCTGGTAATCATCGAAGATCCCTTGGAACAGTTGTCCCCGTTGTTCAGGGCCAGATACCTGGGGGTATTAATCGGGTTGGCGGGGATTCTGGTGATCGTGGTGGGGGCCTTTTTCATCACCCGCGCCATGATGAAAGAGCTGGAACGGATGGAACGGAAAAGGGCGGCCGCGGACGAAATCTCCATCCAATCCGCCAAGATGGCCGCCTTGGGGAAAATGGCCGCCGGCATCGCCCACGAAATCAATAACCCCCTGGCGGTCATCGGCGAAAAGGCCGGGTGGATGAAAGACCTGTTGAAGATGAAAGACCTGGGCCAGAGCGAAAACTTCCAGGAGTTCGCCGACGCGGTGACCAAGATCGAGTATCACATCAACCGGGCCAAAACCGTAACCCACCGCCTCCTGGGCTTTGCCCGGCGCATGGAGCCGGTTTCCGAGAAAGTCAGCATCAACCGGGTCCTGGATGAAACCATCAATTTTCTGGAGAACGAAGCCCGCTACCGCAACATTGACATTCAGACGGACTACAACCCGGACCTGCCGGCCATCACCAGTGATTCCACCCAATTGCAGCAAGTTTTTCTCAACATCTTCAACAACGCCATCGACGCTATCGGCAAAGATGGAGAAATATTGATCCACACCAGCTTGATTACCAAAACCAACGCGGTGGCCATCGAAATTTCCGACAACGGCCCCGGCATCCCCAAAGAAGTCTTGAACAAGATTTTCGACCCGTTTTTTACCACCAAAGAGGTGGGGAAGGGGACCGGGCTGGGCCTCTCCATCTCTTACAGCATCGTAGAAAAACTGGGGGGCCGCATGATGGTGGCCAGCCAGGAAGGGGAGGGCACCACCTTCACCATCTATTTGCCCATGGATCACGAAGCAGCCCATATTTATCATTAACAAAACCAAGAGGAAATGATAAACGGAAGACCCAAGGGAGAGGCGGCCTTATGGAAAAATTCAAGATGTTAGTGGTGGACGATGAAACCGACTTCCTGGAAACCATCTTAAAACGCATCAAGGCACGCAATATCGAGGTCGCCGGCGTGGAAAGCGGTTACCAGGCCCTGGAGGCGCTGGACCGGCAGGACTTCGATGTGATCATCCTGGATGTAAAAATGCCGGGCCTGGACGGCATCGAAACCCTCCGGGAGATAAAGAAAAAGAAGCCCCTGGTGGAAGTCATCATGCTCACCGGCCATGCCTCGGTGGAGTCGGGGATCCAGGGCATGCAGTTGGGGGCCTTTGACTACGTCATGAAGCCCGTGGCCCTGGATGAATTGCTGGAAAAGGTGCGCCAGGCCTACGAACGGAAGCTGATTCAGGAGAGCAAGGCCTGAAAACGGGTTCCGGTTTTCGGTAAAAAAATTTAACCTCCACATCTTCCCATTTCAACTCTCCGGCTAAGAACGCCGCCAGGGGCCGGTCCCATTGGCTGATTCACCTAGGCTGGCGGCCGGAGGCTGTGGGCTATTTTTTATGAAGCAAGGCCAACCGGAAGACTGGCTCCTGGACGATCGTTTCCTCCAGGCCCAAAAGCTGGCGGCCATCGGAGAACTGGCGGCCGGTGTGGGTCACGAGATCAATAATCCCCTGGCCATCATCCGCCAGGAAGCCGAACTGATGCGGTATTTGCTGAGAGACCGGGAATACTTGGGCTGGGAAGAGATCCTCAGCCTGGGTGATTCCCTGGGGCATATCATCCAGGAAGTGGACCGCGCCGGCGAAATTATCCGGAGGCTGTTGGATTTTGCCCGAAAACGGGAACCGGTCATCCAGGGCCTGGAGGTCAATAAATTGGTGGAAGATATGGCCCGATTGGTGGAAAAGGAGGCCCAGCTCAAAAACATCTCTCTCGTCCGCCACTATGACCCGGACCTGCCCATGCTGTTCAGCGACGGTCCCCAGCTTCGCCAAGTTATTTTGAACCTGCTCATCAATGCCCGGGACGCGGTGGAGCAGGACGGCGTCATCACCATCACCACCCGCCACCAAGATGGCGATGCGGCCATCGTCATCGAAGACACCGGCTGTGGCATTCCTCCCGAAAACCTGGATAAAATCTTCCACCCCTTTTTCACCACCAAGCCGCCGGGCCAAGGCACCGGCCTGGGGCTCTCCATCTGCCATGGCATCGTCCAGCGCCTGGGTGGAAGTATTGCCTTGGCCAGCCAGGTGGAGAAAGGGAGCGTCTTTACGGTGCGCCTCCCCCTGGGACTCAGGGAAGGAGTGGGAAAATGACCGACAACCCCCGGGTGCTGGTGGTGGACGATGAAGAGCGCTTCCGGGCCAACCTGGCCCGGATGGTGGCCCTGGAAGGGCTGGAGGTGCGGGCCCTGGCCGGCGGCCGGGAGGCTTTGGCCATCCTGGCTGAAGAGCCATTTGACGTGGTGATCCTGGACCTCCGCATGCCGGACATGAACGGCCTCCAGGTTCTTACCGAAATCAAGAAACTTCGACCTGAAACCGAGGTCATCATCCTCACGGGCCACGCCTCCCTGGACGCGGCCATGGACATTATCCGCCTCGGCGGCTACGACTATCTTCTTGCCCCCTGGAAGACCTGATGCTCAAGATCGACGCGGCCTGGGAACGGAAACGGGAAAGGGACAAGGCAAAGAGATAGTTGCCAGTGACCAGTGACCAGTGACCAGTGACCAGTAATCAGTAATCAGTAATCAGTAATCAGTAATCCAAACCTGCGCCCTTCCACCAACCAAAGATGCAGGGTTACCCCACGTTTAAAAGCCATTTCCGCAGTTAAACAAATCCCCGGCAATTGGATTTTCCTTTATTCTCCTTGAAAACTCTCAATTTGGTAATAACTTGTGATTAATACCTGGTTGTCGTCAAACGAGTAAAATTGTCATTCTGAGCGCCTAGCGTCACTCCGCTTCGCTCCGTTCAGAATAATACCAAGGTGCATTCAAAAGGCTATTGTCGTAGGGGCGCAATTTATTGCGCCCGTAGAGGCGGGCGTGATAAATCACGCCCAATGTTGCCGTTTGATTGCGACTTGGTATAAGAGAAGAAAAGAGGGGATTGATGCCGGTGTATCTCTTTAAGAAAATTCTTTTAAACGACGGCCAGCCCACCGAGGCCCTTTCTCCCCAGGAAATGGTGGCAAGACTCAAGAGCGCCATGAATACCCTAAAGGGAGACTTTTTCGACCCCGGCGCCGGTCGCATCGCTTATGAACGGATGCCGCAGTCGGAGACTTATCAGGCTTATCTTAAGCTAAGCCATAATTTAAAAACCATGGAACTGGAAAAGCTGGCCCGCCGGGAAGAAAGAATCGCGTTCTGGATCAACCTCTATAACGTCATCGTCATCCACGGGGTCATTGCCCTGGGCATCAGGGATTCGGTTAAAGAGGTCCGGAACTTTTTCCGCCGGGTCTATTATCAGATCGGCAAATACTGGTTCAATCCCGACGACATCGAACACGGGGTTTTGCGAGGCAACCGCCGGCCGCCTTACTCTCTGTTCCGGCGGTTTGGAGCCGGCGACCCCCGGCTCCCCTTCATCGTCGCGCCCCTGGACCCCCGCATCCACTTCACCCTGGTGTGCGGGGCTTCCTCTTGCCCCTTCATCGATGTCTACACCCCGGAAAACCTGGAGTGGGAACTCACCATCGCCGCCCAGACCTTCATCAACTCCAGCAATGTGGTTTTGGACCGGTCCCGGGGCACTCTGTCCCTTTCCCGCATCTTCAAGTGGTACGCCCCGGACTTTGGCGCCACCCCGGCGGCGCGTCTGCGCTTCATCGCCCAATACCTGGATAATGAGCAGGAGCGCGGCTTTATTGAAGATCACGCCCACCGCCTGAAGGTGGCATATCAAACCTATGATTGGCGGCTGAACCGGGATTAATCAGGGGGTAAAGCCCCCCCTGCAATCCATTTGGTCCAAATCAGCCCTGCCTCTGGTGAGCCGATCGGATGCGAGCTCTGCAAAATGGCTTTTTGGGGGGAGGGCCAGGGACCTGAGGTCCCTGCCCTCCCCCCAAGCCCCCTCCCTCAATCGAGCAGGCTCCGTCCTCTATCCCGTGGGCGTCTCCAGGAACTCCAGGCTATAGTTGCCTTCCAGGAAGTTCCGTGCCAGGGCCTCCACGCTCACCTCCGCGGTCATGAGCATATCCATCTGGCGGGTGAAGTTGAGGAGGCGGCCGATCTGGTCCATCTTTTCTTCAATGACCGGACATTCATATTTCATCAGCCGGGCGTCCACCCGGTCGCCCTTGACGTCCACGGAAAAGTCCAGGCCCATGAGGGCGATGGCGATGGCCCGCACCCGCCGGTTGCGCCGCACGTCATCCGCGGCCCCGCCCTTGAAGGAGAAGGTGATGTAGTTCTTGTTCACCGTCTGGCCGCAGTAGGCGTCCAGGACGCTGTAGTGGTAGCCCACCCGGGAGCTGAAGTTGAGATACTTGTCGGAGATGATGGCGAAGCTGCGGTCCCCGAAGCGCTCCTCCGGGTTAGGCCCGGCTAAGAGCTGTTCCCGCATCACCGACATCAGCCCGGAAAATTGCACCGGCCGGGGCCCCCGGGCCTGCAGGTCCGGGTGCATCAACCCCTTTAGCAGGGCCTTCAGGGGAACGCAATTGATGTTCTCCGGCGTCACTTTCCAGGCGTCTTTTTTAACCCCCGTAAGCCCCCAGTCCAGATCAATCAGGTAAAGGTCCAGGGGAATGGGGGCGGCCAGCTTCAACGCGCCTTCGCCCCGGTCGGACACCAGGTCGCTGATCTTGAACATCTCGTTATAGGAGAACTCGTGCACCAGGCGGCCCAGGTCGTGAAGGGACCGGCAGTGCTCCGGATCAAACTCCGGCGACCGGGGGTCCACCAGCCTCAGGGGGACGATGTGCTCCGCCGCCTGCTTCAAGGTTTGATAGACCGGGGTGTCCTCCATATGGGACTCCCGGGTCTGGCGCCGGGCCAGCAGTTCCGGCACCCTCCCCTGGTAAACCCTGCCGGTGTAAGCATCCACCGTGATTTCCATCCCCGGGGTGATGACCGAGGTGGCCACCCGGGTATCCAGCAACGTAGGCACCCCGAATTCCCGGGACAGGGAAGCCATGTGGCCGGAAATGCTGCCGAAATCCGCGATGATGGCTTGGGCCTTGGTCATGGCCACCACAAACTTGGGGGAAGAATGTTTAGCCACCAGGACGGCGCCGTCGGGGACCTGCACCAGGTCTTTATCCTCCCGCACCAGGAAGGCCGGCCCGCACCCCACCCCGGGAGCGGCGACGGCCCCCCGGTCCACCAATAACGGGTAGCCTGGAATGGGAGGAATTGCTTCCAGATCGCCGGGCGCCGGGGCCTGCAGGCGGAGGGGCCTGGTTTGCAAAATCAGGAGGCGTCCTTGCCGGTCCAGGGACCATTCCACATCCTGGGGCGTCCGGTAATGTTCCTCCAATTTGAGGGCGTAACCGGCCAGGGCTTTAACCTGCTCCGGGGATAAACAAGGCTTATCCTGCATCTCCGGCGGCACCGGGATTTCCATGAGCCCCCCCTGGGGATTGCTTACCAGTTGCACGGTTTTGGGGGGAACCTCGGTCTTAACCATGGTCAGGGCTTCATCTTTGGCTATCTGGTAAGTATCCGGAGTGATGACGCCCTCCACGGCATAAGGCCCCAGTCCCCAAACCGCGGAGATGAGGATCCGGTCCTCCAGGATGTTGAAGGGATGGCGGGAATACATTACCCCGCTGGCCACCGCGTCCACCATCTCCAGGCAGGCTACGCTCATGGCGATATCTTCGCCCCGGATGCCTTTGTTGATGCGATAAGAAATGGCCCGGGGGGTATAGAGACTGGCCACCACTTCCTTGTAGGCCTGGAGGAGTTGATGGGCGCCCACATTCAGGACACTGAGATATTGGCCGGCATAGGAAAGCTCGCTGTCTTCGCCGATGGCGCTGGAGCGCAGGGACACGCGTAAATCGTCGGGCCCGCCCTGGCCCCGGGCGGCGGCCATTTGTTGATATGCCGCGCCCATCGCCTCTTCCAGGGCCGGGGGGACCTGGGCCGCCAGGATCAGTTGCCGGATTTCATCGCTGACCCGCAAATAAGATGATGGATCCTGGGGATCCAGTTCCATCTTGCGCTTGTTGATTTCGTCCACCAGATCATTGTGAGCCAGAAAGGCGTCAAAGGCCCGGGTGGTAATGGCGAAGCCCGCGGGGATGGGGAGTCTTACCCGGTTGGCCACTTCCCCCAGGTTGGCGCTCTTCCCCCCCACCCAGTCCACCATCCCTTTATTAACCCCGGAAAGGGGCAACACCAATTCCGCAACCTGCAGTTCCCTCCTTTGGCCCAACCGGTTTTTGATCCTGGAATTGATGACCTCCAGCACCCGATAAAGGATCGGATACTTGTGCCCTGACAACACGTCCAGGCTCTTGATCATCCGGAAGGCGTGGAACGCGGCCCGGGCCGATTGGGAACGGACATAGGTCATGCCGAAGACCTGGCGGCCCCGGAGCTTTTCTTCCATATCAGCGATGATATTCAACAGCTCCGTGTTGGAGTCCAGCAAGTCCTTGAAGCAGGTGTACTTAAAGCGGAAGGCCGAAGAGACCTCCTCCCGGGGAGGGGGGCCTTTCCACCAGCGGTAGATATTGCGAAATAAGTTGAGGGTCTCCATCACGGCTGCGGTTGACAGAATTATAATCCCAATTCTATCAAGAATTATACCATAAGACGGATTAATATCGGACGCGCGTTGCCGGCCGAATTGGCCGGGCCAGTGACCGCCCTGTCTTTCTTGGTATGCCCCGGTTGAGGAACTCATGCCGACCATCAGGAGGGTGGGGGGCATTCCCATAAGAGAGCGCCCCCTGGGCGCGCTTGTTAATAAAACAAAGCGCGAAATCTACAAATAAAAGGTCCTGCGCCGTTTTTGCCTTTTACAGTATGTAAAAAATACTGACAGGCTCCAGTACCCTCACCCAAGCCCAATGGGTCTTAGGATAGTGATTTATCCCTCATTGTCCATAGTTACCCCACAAATCCCGATTGTCCCATCTGGCACAAGCATTGCTTCCTACCCCTGAGAAGATTTTTTTTTCGGACTCATTTTCCATCGAAAG
>VGSO01000108.1 GCA_016874945.1 Deltaproteobacteria bacterium | reverse complement strand
CCCCCGAAGTAATCGAAAAGGTGAAAGACAAGGCCAAGGCCAATTTCCGCACCGGGCTCAACTGAGCGGAGTCAGTCTTTGAGGCGGTCCTGTCTCAATTGGAAACGTGTCTACCCCTGGAAACCATGTGTCTCATGACGGGCTTTGGGGCGGGGATGGGCCACTTCGGGGACACCTGCGGCGCCCTGGTGGGGGGCATCGCCGTCCTGGGCGCGGTGTATGGCCGCCGCGAGGCCCCCATCAGCCCCCAGGCCGGCAGAGAGCAGATGGTGGGCACTCCCGGCCTTTACCGCTTGTTCAACCGTCTGCCCAACGAGTTCAAGAAGCGCTTCGGCAGCACCCAGTGCCGCCTGCTCACGTCCCAGTGGCGCAAGACCTGGCTGTGCAAGGACCACGTCCTCTTTTGCCGCAACCTGGTGGCGGAGATGGCCGGCCTGGCCGCAGAGATGGCGGTCCCCAAAGACCTGGCCCGTTGGGGCTCGGCGCCTTTTGGGCAGATGCACCCTTAACCGGGTCAACTTGCAAAAACCTGGGTATTTTTCTTATCTGAATAAAAACAAAGGAGGACGCGGTTATGACTTACACCAACGTCTTGGTGGACAAACGGGATTACATCGGTTTAATTACTTTGAATCGCCCCCAAGCGATGAATACATTCAACGTCCCCTTTGCCCGGGAGTTAAACGACGCCCTCTGGGAAATGGAAAAGGACCCGGAGGTGCGGGTGGTGGTGATCGACGCCAACGGCAAACATTTCTCCACGGGGATTTCCCTGGACGAATTCAAGGGTAAAACCAACAAGGAGTACCGGGAATTTATTCACAAAATGGATGAGCACAATCACACCATCGCCAAGATGAAGAAGCCGGTGATTGCCTCGGTCAAGGGCTATGCCCTGGCCAATGGCGCCGGTCTGTCCTTTGCCTGCGACCTGACGGTGGCCGCGGAGGATGCCAAATTCGGGACCACGGCCATCAATGTGGGCCTCATCTGTCTGGGGCCGGCGGCGCCCCTGGCCCGCAACGTCGGCCTGAAAAAGGCCCTGGAAATGGTGCTCACGGGAGATATTATCTCCGCCGCCGAGGCGGAAAGGCTGGGACTGGTTAACAAGGTGGTGCCGCCTGATAAACTGGAGGAAGCCACCCTGGAGCTGGCCGCCAAACTGGCGGCGAAAAGCCCGCTGGCCTTGCAGATGGGCAAAGCCGGCCTCTATGGGATGCAAAATGTCTCTTACAACCAGGCCCTGGACATGCTGAGCGACCGTTTTGCCGCGCTTTGCAGCACCGAAGATGCGGAGGAAGGGGTGAAGGCGTTTTTGGAGAAAAGAAAACCGGTGTGGCGGGAACGCTAATTATATCAGCGCGGCGTGAGGGTGACATCAGAAGCCAGGTGACAATCGATGGACATCGAAGAGATAATGAAAAATCATGGATTCAATCTTGCGGCCAGTTGCGCCGGGAAAGCGTCATACACCAAGTGGATAAAGTACAAAGGAAAGCGCGCCTATATCACCGTCAATGACATAAGCGGGGACAGCTTCCCCTCCACCCTGGAGGAGCCCGTGCGGGTGGCCATCCTTGACCTCCGGTCCGGTGACGAAGTCGAGCCTTCCCAGGAAATCAGCTCATTAAGTTCTTACCTGGAATCACTCCATGAGTGAACCTGCGCCACCAAAATTTCTAAAAGAAAATTGGGAACCAGATGGCTTTGGAAGACATGCTTGATCCGACAAACCCCGTTAATAAACTTGAAAAGAAACGCATCCTGAGCGGCATGCGGCCCACCGGGAAGATGCACCTGGGGAATTATTACGGCGCTCTCTACAACTGGCTGCGCCTCCAGGAAGAGTACCAGTGCCATTACTTCGTGGCCGACTGGCACGCCCTGACCACGGAGTATGAAACCCCCCAGGAGATCGGCGGCTTTATCCCGGAGATGGTCATGGACTGGCTGGCCGTGGGTCTGGACCCGGAAAAGAGCACCATCTTCGTCCAGTCTGCCATCCCAGAGCACGCCGAGCTTTACCTCATTTTCGGCATGTTCACCCCGGTGCCCTGGCTGGAGCGCAACCCCACGTACAAAGACCAGATCCAGGAGCTGGCCCACAAGGATTTGGCCACCTACGGCTTTCTGGGCTATCCGGTGCTCCAGGCCGCGGATATCCTGATGTACAAGGCCCACGGCGTTCCCGTGGGGGTGGACCAGGTGCCCCATGTGGAGATGACCCGGGAGATCGCCCGGCGTTTCAACCACCTGTACCGGCCCCTTTTTCCGGAGCCGGAGGCCCTGCTCACCGAAATCCCCAAGCTCACCGGCACCGACGGCCGGAAGATGAGCAAGAGCTACGGGAATTGCATTTACTTGAGCGACCCCCCGGAGGTTATCCGGCAAAAGGTGGGCCAGATGATCACCGACGTGCAGCGTCCCTATAAGCGGGACCCGGGGGAACCGGACCGGTGCCTGGCTTTTCCCTTCCACCGCCTTAACCTGCCCCTGGGGCGGCTGGAGGAGATTATCGCCTCCTGCCGATCCGCGGCCCTGGGGTGCGTGGACTGCAAGAAGCTCCTGGCCGGGGCCCTGCTGGAAAACCTGGCCCCCATTCAGGAGCGGCGCCGCTACTATGAGAGCCGCCCCGAAGCGGTGCAAGAGGTGCTCCAGGAGGGCAACCGGAAGGCCCGGGAAGAAGCCCGGCAAACCATGGCGGAGGTCCGGGAGGCGGTGCGGTTTAATCTTGATATCCAGTTGCCTTGAAAGCAAGGCAAATGATTTCTCACGCAAAGACGCCAAGGATTATTTCAGGGGTGCTAGTGCACCCCTGAAATAATAGTCTAGGACAACATTTTGTAATTTCAGGTAGATTCGCATGGACATTAATAAAAGTACAAGACATGGAAAGGTAATAGGATATTTTGGTGAGAATATTATTTGTAATTGGCTCTCTAGAAGTGGCTTTGAAGTTGTAATAGTGGACCATACAGGAGTGGATATCATAGCATACAATCCATCTAATAAACAACGGCTTGGAATTACTGTAAAATCTAGGACAAGGAATATCGGAAAAGAAGAAAAACATGTTAATATATTTTCTTATCAAAAGGGTAAAAATGATCGTCAAAAGTTATTGAGTGCTTGTGAGGCATTCTCTTGTGAACCTTGGATTGCTATTTATGTCGAAACCTCGAAATCTGCTGATATATATCTTACTAGTTTGAATAATTATGATAAGAAATACCGTAATAAAATTGGCAAGGCACTGGATGATTGGAAAATGAAAGAGAGACATAAAGAAATTTATCGGGATGACCCTGAAGTTAAGCATATTAGGATTGAATTCCAAGAAGTTTCCTGGTTTTAGAAAACCGGGGGAGGCAGGGCCAAAGGCCCTGCCTTCTCCGGCTCTTATGCGAGTTGGAAGGGGGGCTTGAGGGGAGGGCAGGGACCCTCGGTCCCTCGCCCTCCCCTCAAAAAGCAGATGCCCCAAGAGCGGTTGCAAAAATTCCTGTCCCGAATGGGCGTCGCTTCCCGACGGGCCGCCGACGAAATGATCCGGACCGGGCGGGTGAGCGTGGACGGCCAGGTGGTCACGGAGTTGGGGGTCAAGGTGGACCCGGAGCGAGCCGCGGTGCTAGTGGACGGCCGCCGGGTCCGGCCGGTGGCGCCGGTGACTTTGATGCTGCACAAGCCCTACGGCTATGTGTCCACCACCCGGGACCCCCAGGGGCGGCGGACCGTAATGGACCTGGTGGGGGAAAAGTATGGCCGGCTTTATCCCGTGGGGCGGCTGGACTATGACGCCACGGGGTTGCTGCTTTTGACCAATAACGGGGAACTGGCCCAGCGGCTGACCCATCCCCGCTATCAGGCGCCCCGGACCTACCGGGTGACGGTGGCCGGAGAGGTGGCTAAGGAGACTCTGGGCCGCCTGGCCGCGGGATTGGAGTTGGATGGGCGCCCAGTGGCCGCGGGGGTTATTTGGAGAAAAAGGGAGGCGGATAAAACCGTGCTGGAGCTTACCGTGTGGGAAGGCCGCTACCATCTAATCAAACGCTTGATGGAGCAAGTGGGTCATCCGGTCTTGAAATTGAAGCGCATCGCCTTGGGTCCTTTGCGGCTGGGAAGGCTCCCCCGGGGTAGTTACCGACGTCTTACGGGCCAGGAACTGGAAGATTTGCAGAAAGCGGTGGGGTTCAAGTGAATTCGGAGGAAAGACCATTTATCCCGGAGCTCCCACCGGGATCCAGCAAGGAATGGCGGCCCTGGCAGAAACCCAGGGTATGGAAGCCTCCCGGCCCCCGGCGGGTCTGGCTGCACCTGCTGCTTTTTCTGGCGACCCTGGCCACCACCATCACCGCCGGGGCCTTGCAGCAGGGGGTGAATCCCTTGACCGACCCCTGGCAGCTTTACCGGGGCATTCCCTTTTCCTTTACTCTCATTCTCATCCTGGGAACCCATGAGATGGGCCATTACCTGGTGTCCCGGCGGCACCATTTGGATGTGACCCTGCCATATTTCATTCCGGCGCCGCCCTTCCCCTTTATTATCGGCACCCTGGGGGCTTTTATCCGCATCCGCTCTCCCATCACCGACAAGCGGGCGCTGCTGGACGTAGGCTGCGCGGGGCCGCTCACCGGCTTAGCAGTGGCCATCCCCGTGGTCCTGGCCGGGTTGGCGCTCTCGGAAGTCCGGGTGGTCCCGGGGGCGGCGGAAGGCCTGGTATTGGGGGAACCGCTGCTGTTCCAGGGTTTGAGCTGGCTGGTGTACGGCTTTCTCCCCGATGATCATTTTATTCTGCTCCACCCGGTGGCCTTTGCCGGCTGGATCGGCCTTTTGGTCACAGCCCTGAACCTGTTACCGGTGGGCCAGTTGGACGGCGGTCATGTGGCCTATGCCCTGTTTCCCGAGCACCACCGCCGGATCTCCTGGGTCTGCCTCATTCTTTTGCTGCTGTGCGGCCTGCTGCTATGGGAGGGCTGGCTGGTTTGGGCGGCTTTGCTGTATTTTTTAGGGTTAAGGCACCCCCCGCCATCCCATGACTGGGTGCCGCTGGACCCCCGCCGGAAATTGCTGGGCATTATTACCGTCGTGGTCTTTGTTTTGTCTTTTACTCCGACCCCCTTCAAGCTGGAATAGCAATAAAACCGAAAACCGAAAACCGAAAACCGAAAACCGTTTTTTATGAGTTACTGGTACGCAGATTCGTATAAATTTTGCCCCCAATGCGGCGGCCCGCTGGAGAAGCGGCTGATTAAGGTCGGGGAACCGGAGCGCCTGGTTTGCCGGGCTTGCGAATTTATTTTTTACATCGATCCCAAGCTCGCGGCCATAGCCCTGATCCCTTTGGAGCAGGGGCTGGTCATGGTGCGCCGGGGCATCGAGCCGGGCTACGGTCTTTGGGTGGCGCCGGGAGGCTTTGTGGACGTCGGCGAGCCGGTGGAAGAGACGGTGGTTCGGGAATCCCAGGAAGAGACTTTGCTGACGGTAAAGGTGGTGCGGCTTCTCAACCTGTATTCTTATCGGAACACCCGCACCGTCATCGCCGCTTACTTGACCCAATACCTGGTGGGGGAACTGGGCCCCGGGGATGAAACCCTGGAGGCCCGGATTTTCGGATTGAAAGAGATTCCCTGGGACAAAATTGCGTTTCAATCCACCCGGGACGCGATTAGAGACTATCTGAAGTCCCTGGCCGTTTAACTTTCTCACCCAAAGACGCCAAGGCGCCAAAGAATAATTATGGACCTGCGAAAACGGCAACTCCTTATGCTGCTCAAGGAGAAATCCTTCAAATACAGCCCGGATAAACCCTTCAGACTGGTTTCCGGCCGGGAAAGCCCTTATTACGTGGACTGCCGCCCGGTGACCCACAACGCCCAGGGTCTGGCCCTCATTGGGGAGATCTTTTTTGAGATGATCCGGGATTTGGAAGTGGACGCCATTGGCGGCTTGACCATGGGCGCGGACCCCATCGCCCATGCCGCCGCGTTGGTAAGCCACCAGAAGGGCAAGCCCATCAATGCCTTTTCCGTCCGCAAAGAGCCCAAGGGTCGCGGCGGCGGCGGCCAGGTAGTGGGTGACGTGGCGCCGGGGAATAGGGTGGTCGTCGTGGATGACGTCATTACCACCGGCGGCTCCATCATCAAGGCCATCAACGCGGCCCGGGGCTTCGGTTTGGAGGTGGTGAAAGTCCTGGTCCTGGTGGACCGCCTGGAAGGGGGGCGGGAGGCGGTGGCTCGGGTGGCGCCGGAGGTGGAAGCGGTTTTTACCATCTCCGACCTGAAAAGCTGAAGGGTCGTCGTCTCTCAAGGCGAGCAATTATCATTTTTAAAAAATAGTTTCCATGTTATGTAATCAACCCGGGTAAATCATAAATGGGGCCTCTCAACAATCTTCCCCAAAAATCCTGGAAGCCTCCCTGGCACCGGCGGGCGGCGTCTCCCAGGGGAAGATCAGGCAAGACGGCTGCTTCAGAATTCCAACACCTCGGCCTGAATCTGCATCTGGGTTCCCCCCCGGGGGGACATTTTGGCTACTCCTGTCACCGTCAAGGGGCCGATAACGGGCAGGGCCAGGAGTTTTTCCACCATCTGCTGGTCCGGCAGCTTTCCTAACAGCACTTCCACCATGCCTTCCGGGGCCTTGAGCATCAAGGATTTATGGTGCACCAGCACCGGTCCCACCGGCCCCTTGACCGTGACCCGGAAGCCCAGGTAGCGGTCCTTTTCCTTGATGAGCTTACTGACGCTTAAAGGTTCGCTTGAAGCCGGCGCGCCGGAAGCCTCGGGCGAGGCCGGGGACGGGGTCGGCGCCGCAGCCGTAGCCGGGGCTGACGCCGGCGGCTCGGTCGTCAATTGGGCCAGCAGCAATTTCTGGGTGGCTTCCAGTTTATAAACCTGATCTTTAAAAGCCGCCACTTCCTTCTTAAGGCTCTCCATTTCCCGGCGCAGGTTCTCGTCGGCGGGAGGAGCGGCGGGGCAGCCAGGCAGCATCAGGAGCAGAGAGATTACCAGGAAAATAGGCGATAATCTCCCGAGCTTAATTACTTGCGGCATTTCGGGGGCCATGATTACTCCCTTGTTAAAATCTTGATAAATTCTAATCTCGCTCCCCGCGGTAGCCTGGGAGCCAGATGGTGGAAGTTGAAAAGTTTCCTTTTTTTGCGCCAAGTAATGGCAGGCAATGTTCCGATGATAAATTATTTTGGTTTATCAAAAAGACGTCTGTCAATCATCTTTTTCCCGGAATTTTCATAAAAACTGCCGGAACTTGCAATCGGGAATTTACCTGGAGGCCGGGCGGCGTTACAATAGATGGGGTTAATGTCTAAGGAGGAAACCAGGTTATGGCCCGCATCCTCATCACCGGGGGGGCCGGTTTCATCGGCTCCCACCTGGTGGATTACCTGCTCTCCCAGGGACACGAGATTCTGTGCCTGGACAATTATTTCACCGGCAGCAAGGCCAACCTCGTGCACCTGCGGGACCAGCCCCAATTGGAATTGATCCGCCATGACGTGGTGAACCCCATTATGCTGGAAGTGGACCAGATCTACCATCTGGCCTGTCCGGCGTCCCCGGTGCATTATCAATACAACCCGGTGAAGACCATCAAGACCAACGTCATGGGCACCCTGAACATGCTGGGGGTGGCCAAGCGGGTGAAGGCCCGGATTTTGCTGGCTTCCACGTCTGAGGTGTACGGGGACCCCCAGATTCACCCTCAGCGGGAAGATTACTGGGGCAACGTCAACTGCCTGGGGCTCCGGAGCTGTTATGATGAAGGCAAACGGGTGGCCGAAACCCTGATGATGGACTACCACCGGCAGAACCGGGTGGATATCCGCATCGCCCGCATTTTCAACACCTACGGCCCCCGGATGGCTCTCAATGATGGCCGGGTAATAAGCAACTTCATCGTCCAGGCCCTTACCGGGAGCGACCTGACCATCTACGGCCAGGGCCAGCAGACCCGATCCTTTTGCTTCGTTTCCGACCTGGTGGAAGGCCTGGTCCGGTTGATGAACGCCGATGGACTCCATGAGCCGGTGAACCTGGGAAACCCCGAGGAATACTCCATCATGGAGATCGCCCAAAAGATCCTGGCCTTAGCCGGCAGCCCTTCCGGCCTGGCGTATCTCCCCATGCCCCCGGATGATCCGGGACGCCGCCAGCCGGACATCACCCGGGCCCGGGACCGCTTGGGGTGGCAGCCCGCCATCTCCCTGGAGGCCGGGCTGAATCAGACCATCCCTTATTTTGCGGCCAGGTTGAAACAGGAAAACCAATCGGTGGTGGCGACTCTGCCCCTTTGAATCAAGAAGGTGAAGAGAAAAGCCTAAATATTCGAGGCTCTTGCAAAATTCATTTTGAGGCTACGATTTTCAAATGTTGCTTAAAGAAATATCCGGTAGCACAGGCTTTCCAGCCTGTGCCGCCGCAGGCTTCAGGGGCTGTTGCCCAAATACAATT
>VGSO01000107.1 GCA_016874945.1 Deltaproteobacteria bacterium | reverse complement strand
TTTCCCACATAATTGGCAACTTTCTTCAGCGCACTGGTCATTTCGCCGTTAGACAGATTGATAACCTCATCTATTTTAATGGCCGGAATGTTCTGGGGATTATCGAGATAACCCATGAGGAGACCGGCGCTCGGTTTATCCGGGGCTTTGGCGTACCAGCCCCCGTTTTCACCATAGTAGGGGCTGAGATAAATGGTGGTCGGACCCTGTTTAACTCTTTTTAAACTTAATGCCAGGACAAAACTGGCCCCTTGCAGCAGTTCCCCCACCCCATCCATGACCGCCAGGGCATCGGCTGAAATAGTCCGGGGGCCGTGACCGAATACCCCCATGAATATCAGAGAAATGTTGGAGCGGCTGGCGCGCAGCGTTACTGCATTGGTGTATGTCCCGACGCCGGAAAAGCACCCCGGGCTAAAGGTCTTGGTGGACCAGTTCCAGTTACCGTAGGGCAGGCCATATCCGGAAGGGGTGGATATTTCAGGGGAGGCCCCGTCGGCATAGTTGGCCTGGGATATCTCCCAGGCCTTGGTTTCGGCCGCGGCGCATTGGGGCACATCCCCCAACTTGGGGATGAACAAGGCCCGGGCCCCGGCCATGGCCCCTGCGTCCGCCGCCCGTTGCAACTCGGTTCTGATGACATACATGTGGCCAAGATCCAGGGCCAGGCCAGCCATGCCCATGATCAACATCAGGCTGACCCCCGTGACGATAATCACTGCCCCGGATTGATCCAACATCCGGCCTTGTCGACCTTGCATACCCCTTGATCTCCCGGATCTAAGTTTTTTCATCGAAAAATAAGCAGGGCGCCCGGCGCCGCCCGTTTGCCCTGGCTGCCGGAATTCTCAGGGCGCATCCACCAAAGCCATCTGGCAAAACGGGAATTTTAATACATTATCGGCAGATAATTGATTTTCTTTAAAATCATGAAAATATGGCCGGGCGCAAAAAGGGCGGGAATTGGCTTCCCGCCCCTTAATACAGTTTTCGGTTTTCGGTCTTCGGTTTTCGGTAAAAAAGTCTAAGGATTATCCATAGATGAGAGGGTTGCAGATGAAACCGAAGTTGCAATGACTAGATATTCATTTAAAAGGGGTTCAATTAAACATTAACCGGCAGATTGGCGCCCGCGGCCGGACTAGCCATCATTCCCCCGGGATTGCTGGAGCTTTTCCAGGGCCCGCTGGAGATTGGCCTTGGCCTCACCGTAGAAAACGGGACGAAGTTCCAAGGCCCTTTGGAAACATTTGGCGGCCTCCTCGTATTTTCCTTCCATGAAATAGTGAACCCCGATGTTGTTGTAGGCCTGGGCCTCATCACCGGCCTTCTTGAAGATCGACAGGGCCTCGTCATAGCGCTTGAGGCCGGCCAGGGCCAGGCCCAGGTGATGGTTGATCTTGGAATTGTTAGGATCCAGGGTCTGGCCTTTCTTCAGCCATTCAATGGCCTGGGAGTAATTCTTCTGATTGACGTGCGCCTGACCCAGGGCTACATAAGTGATTACCTGCCCACGGTCCAACTCGGCGGCCCGCTTAAGCTCGGTGATCGCCCGGTCCGTCTGCCCCGTCTCCAGGAAGGCGACTCCCATGAAGTGGCGGGCCTTGGCTCTTTGGGGGTCCTGGGCCAGCACCAGCCGAAATTCCTCCAACGCCAAAGGATAGTGCTTTTCCTGCAGGTGCACCAGGCCCATGGCTTCATGGGCCTCCAGCATGTCCGGGCGCTTCACCAGCACCACCGCCAGTTCCCGCCGGGCGGCTTCCAATTGATTATTCAGGAGGAAAATCACCCCGATTTTGTACCGGATGTCATAACGCTCGGGGTAGTCTTTAATGATCTGGAGAAAATGAATCAGGGAGGTTTCGTAATCGCGGTTTTTCAGGGACAGGTCTCCCATGGCCTCCAAACGCTCGGGGGTCAAGAGAGGCTGTTCCTTGGAACTCCGGGCGCGCCAGAATTTAAAACGGGATTCCCCGGCCTGATGGGCGCCCTCGGGGGCCGATACTCCTGGAGAGACGGCAGTATTCCGGGAAGCACACTGGCAAACGGACAGGGGCAAGGCCAGGGCCAGGATTAACGCCGCCCGAAGCGGAGTGAAATTTAGGTTAGCCACCTTCCTGTCCAATCTGCATCCCGGCCATCTTGAGACGCGCCAGCTCTTTCCCTAACACGATCATCACATCGGAGCCGGGACGCATTTTATCGCGGGCCACCAGGGAGGCCTTGGGGAAATGCCCCTCGGTTAATGCCTGGGCCACCCTTTGGGCTTTCGGCCGATAATAAATGATGGTCCGGTCGACGCCGAAGTCGATGTGGTTGCCGATGCGGGCCACCTTATAACCGTCCACCTGCAAGATTCTTCGGACCCGACGCGCCAGTTTATTTACTCCTGCGCCGTTCAGCACCAATAGTTTCGCGCCCCCCACTTCCTGGGCCGTAAGCCTGGGAGTCTTGGCGGGAGAAGCCGCGAGCGACTGGGCCTGGGAGCGCCCTTCCGGCGCTAAACCCGGTGACTCCGGCCGGCTGGGAACCGCAGCCGCGGTCTGGGGTTTTGCAGGGGGCTTAGGTTCCGCGGCCATGGGCTTTACGGATAAAGTCGGTTCGAGGGGCCGAGGCTTCGCAATGGGCTTTTCAGGTAAAGCCATTGGTTTAGGCTCCTTACCCACCCGCGGGACCGGCCCGGGCTGGGGACCCGGGGGCTGGGGTTTTGCCTCAACCGGGCCGGAAGCCCCGGCCACCTGGGAAGACGCGGGTATTTCGGGCAAAGCCGGTTTCGGCGCTGAAGCCGGAGATTTTTCCTCTAAAACCGGGTTGCCAACGGAGCCGGGGGGTCCGGCTACTTGGGGGGCCGCAGCCACCGGCGCCGGAGGCGACTCGGCCGCCACCGGAGGCGCCGGAGGCGAAGAAGCAGCCCGGGCATAATCTAAAGCATTGCCCAAAGCCGCCTTGGCCTGTTGCATCATGTTCCGGGCCACGGTTTCGCCGCCGGAATCCTTCCAGAGACGGTAAGCTTCGTTCTCCTTTCCCAGACGGCAGTAAAGCAGCCCCAAGTTATTCCGGGCCGCTTCGTTCTTGGGGTTCCGGGCCAGGGCTTTTGTAAAACAGTTCTCCGCCTCCGGCCACTTGCCCTCCAGGTAATAGGAAAAACAGAGATTATTGACCAGAGCCGGGTTTTCCGGGCGCCGGGCCAGGGCTTCCTGGTAAATCTGCCGGGAACGGGAGTAAGCCCCCAAGGCCTCGTAATGGCGGGCCAGGGCGTCTATGACCTTGAGGTTGTCAGGATGGAGCGCATACGCCTCTTCCAGTTCCTTGAGGGCCAGGTCCCGCCGGCCCATTAACTGGAAGTAGTGGGCATTGCGCAACAGCCGCGCCGGATCGTGGGAAACCGGGCGGACCGCGGCGAAAAAGGCATCTGTTTCCGCTATCCCGCGGCCTGGGGTAAACGGGCGGCTGCAGCCCCAGGCTCCCAGAAGGAGGGCCCCCGCCGCCATGGCTGCCACCCAGACCCTCGGGCGGCTTCTGAATTTGCCGACATATTTCCGCTCCATGGTCTTCCCCCCCAAAACCTCATCCCGTAGAATGGGGCTATTGGCCAGGACCGCCGGTAGTGGTGGTTATGGAAACAAAGGGCCTCTTTTCTTCAGGCTTGAAACTCTTCTTATACTTTTCAAAGGTGTTTACTGCCGCATCAGGCGGTATCCCCGTGGTGGGTCCGGTGTCCAGCGCGGCCTGGGGGGTGATAATCTGCTGCACCATGTTGTTCCGCACGGAACGGCCATAATCTTCTTCCAGGGCGCTGGGATAGCACCCCGCCACTCCCGCCAGGATCGCGCCCAGGATTAATCCTGTGAATATGAAGTTCTTCCAACTTGCCTCTGACATGAGTTTCGGCTCCATTAATTTAAAGATTGCCTCAAAAACAACCCTACTCCACCGGTTGGTTGCCAAACCCCGGCGGCAGGTTCTGATTCTCCGGCGGCGGCGGCGAGGTCTTGGGTTGCTTCTGCCGGCCTTCCTGAGCCCCCAGGAGGTAGAACTCGAAATCATTAGGCTCTACATATTTGTCAGTGGGAAGGCGGGCCGCGGTGGCGGTCATGGGCTTCACCAGCCAGGGGGTGCACAGCACCACCAATTCCGTCTCCCGTTTCTGAAATTCCTGGGACCGGAACAGCGTCCCCAGGATGGGCAATTCCCCGAGCACCGGAAATTTGTTGACAATGTTGCGATGGCTGTCATCGAGCAGACCGGCAATGGCAAAGGTCTGACCCTCTTTCATTTCCACATGGGTGGACAGGCGCCGCACCCGCAGGCCCGGAACCGGCGTGCCGCCTAACACCAGAGTTGTCCCGATGGTGAAGTCCAGTTCGCTCACTTCCGGGTTCACTCTCATGGCAATCTTTCCTTCATCCAGCACTATGGGGGTAAAGATCAATCCGACCCCGAATTTCTTAAACTCAACCGTTATCGATACGCCCCCCCCGCCTGGCTGAGGAACAGGGATGGGGAATTCCCCGCCGGCCAGGAAAGAGGCCTCCTGACCGCTGGTGGTCACCAGGTTAGGCTCGGCTAACACCCGGCCCAACCCCTGGCGTTTGAGCACGTCCAGAAAATAGGTCCACAGCAAGGTTCCCGTTTTAAAGCCGAATAAGGCGTTGACGTTGGGGCTCAAAGTGGTGGTAAAGGCGGTGCCTGCAAAAGTCCGGATAAAGTCGGTGACGGTGGTTAGATTGTTGAGCTGGCTAATGCCAAAGGAAGTCCCGGTGCGGTCGATGACGTTGAAATTTACCCCGATGCGCTCGCCCACGCTGCGGCTGATTTCCGCCAGGCGCACTTCCAACAGCACCTGCTGGACGCCCCCGATGCCCAGGAGATTAACCACCCGCTCCTTTTTGCCCCCCACAAAGGGCAGGGCCACGACCAGGGCGGTTTCCTGGATGGCGGGGCCGGAGACTTCCCCCTTTAAAACCACCGAGTCGCCGCAGGCCTCCACCGCGATCTTCTCCCTGGGCAGCACCTGGTGAAGCTTTTCCCGGAGCAGGGTGACATCGGCTTCCACCACCACCGTGGCGGAGGTGAAACGGCCCCGCCCCCATAGGCTGAGATTGGTCACCCCGGTATCCAAGGCGTTGATGTAAATCTCCCGCTCGGAGATGAGCACGATGTCCGCCACCTCCGGATTGGCCACGGAAATGCGGGTGATGGGGAAAGCCGTCTTCAGCACCTTGGACGACCCTTTGCGGATACGCAGCGTCTGCTTGATCTCCTGGTCCGCCAGACGCTCCAACAGCTGGGCGCCGGCCCCCGGGGCGGCCGCCGTTAATAAAATTGTTATTATTACCAACAGGAAGCCCCAAATCGTGGCTACCTTTCCATGGCGCTTCGGAGTTCCGCGGTCGGTTAGTTTCACTGTTCTTTAACCCTATTTTACTATTGATTGGAAGTTGTCAGGATTATAGAGACTTCTTTTAAAACAAGTCAAGTATTATTTTTATGATATTAGGGGGCGAAATGACGGAAAATTTGAATAGGTTTCCCTGACAGGTCTTCCATGAAAACCGCCTTTTGCCTGCAGCCCTGGCTGTAATTCCGCCCCTGGCAAAACCCGACGAACTCGCACCGCGGCCCTGAAAAAGGGGAGAAAAGGCTCCACAGACCAAAGGATTAAGGGTTTCCCTAAGAAAAGGCTTCGGAAACAAGAAGTTATTTTTCATTCTAAAAACTTTTCTTATACTTCCACAATCTTCTAAGAATGTTTTAAAGGGGGGGTTAATACAACTAAGTCAGGGGAGTTGATCATTGGCTGCATAACTTTTTTACACCGCGGGTTCCGGGTTCCGATCTGTCTTTTCCTGGTATTTTCAACTCTCGATCGCTGCTGTCCGGCACGCTAATTGAATTGCAAAGGTTGTCGGTTATCAGGTGGCCGGGGGCAAAGCATCCCCCAGAGGTCACAGCGCAAAAAGATATTATTATAGCGATTGCCAAAAGTTTTTTTCCGATTGTTTTTTGACGTAGGGGAAATTACTTTGGGCAACCCCTATAAGTTGTCATTCTGAACGGAGCGAGCGGGATGAATCTAGATTTTTCGCTACCCTCAGAATGACAATTTTACTCGTTTGACCGCAACCAGGTATAAGGCTCCGCCATTCACCGATAAGAAGCCGCCTGGATTTCAAAGAGCTGTGCATACTTGCCGCCTATTTGAATAAGTTCGTCATGGGTCCCGCTTTCGATTATTCTCCCGCCCTCCAACACATAAATAAAATCCGCCAGCCTGACCGTGGAAAATCGATGGCTGATGAGCAGGACCATGCGCCCTTGGAATAATTGCCGAAAGGACTTGAACACCTCATATTCGGCGCGGGCGTCCATCCAACTGGTGGGTTCATCCAAAATGATTAATTGGGCCTCTCGCAGGAAGGCCCGGGCCAGGGCCAATTTCTGCCATTCGCCCAGGCTGAGCTCCCCCTGGTCCTCGAACTCATGACCCAGCACGGTCTCATAGCCCCGAGGGAGTTTCTGGATAAAATCATCAGCCTGAGTCTGCCGGGCTGCGGCGTAAATTTTGTCATCCCGGGAGCTCAAGCCGATGTCTCCCAGCCAGATATTTTCCCGGGCCGTCAGGCTATAGTGGGCGTAATCTTGGAGAATGACACTCGATTCCTTCCTTAACGCCCGGGGATCAAACTGGCGCAAATCGATGCCGTCGATGGTGATATTGCCCCTCACCGGATCATAGAGCCGGCACAACAGCTTGATAAGAGTTGTTTTTCCAGACCCGTTTTCCCCCACCAGCGCCACCACCTGGCCGGGCAAAATCCGGAGGTTGATATCCTCCAGCACGGCTCTCTCTCCCGGCGGATAATGGAAATTGACGCCATTCACAAGGATGCCTTGCTGAATGGGGCGGGGAAAAGCCGCCGGAACGGCGGGCTCCACCAGTATTGGTTGGAGATTGAGGAACTCATTAAAATTGGCCAGGAACAGATTATCTTCGTAGAGGCTGGTCAAACTGCTCCAGACATCTTGCAGAGAGCTCTGGGCCCGCTGAAAAGCCCCGTAGTACATGACCATATCCCCCAGGGTGATCGCCCCCTGCACCGTCTGGTAGGCGACGTAGGCCAGAGTGCCAAAAATTGCCAGGGTGGCGCTGGCCTGGGAGGTAAGATCCGCCAGAGAGCGCCGGGTGGAGATCTTGAGCCTTTCCACCCGGAGGGTCTTTCTCAATTCCCGGAACCAAGCCATGAACAGCGAACCCAGGCCGAAAAGCCTGATTTCTTTGGCATGGCCACCGTCGGTGACCAGCCGGTGGAAATAGTCGGCCCGCCGTTGGGCCTTGGTGTGGCGGCGCTGCCAGGTATACATCAGGTTGGCGTACCTCAAGCGCAGCCAAACTCCGGGAATGGTGGCCGCGAAGAGGATGACCGCCACCCACCAGCGGAAAAAAATCAGCAATCCCGCCATGGCAGCCAGGGAGATGCCGCTCTGGCCAATCTGCACCAGGTTGTACATGATGCTGGCGGGCCGATAGGTGGCCTCTTGTTGGGCCCGGTGCAGGGTGTCGTAATACTTGGGGTCTTCGTAATACTCCAGGTCCACCGCCACCGACTTGCCGTGAATGACATCGGCCACATGGTCGGTGATCACCTGGGTCTGGGCTTCCCGGACAATCTCCGTAAGGCTGCGGCAGCACGCGGAAAATAGGGCCGCCGCGGCGGCGATGACAATGAGCAGGATTATTCTCTCGAGGGCCTCGGGTTTTCCGGGAGCCGCCAGCCCTGCGGCGACCGCATCGACTATCAACTTCATCAGGTATAGGGACACCAGGGGAAGCAGGCCTTGGATTAAAATGAGCCCGACACTGGCCGCGGTCCATCCCGGGGCGCTCTGCCACACCAAGCCCAGCGCCATTTTCAGGTGCAAGCTATGCCGGATCTTCTCTTTAATGGTTTTCGCAGGTTCCATTAGCTGTGGTGGGGTAAAAGGGATTTGGTCCTCAATTCTTGGTGATTTTCTTAAAGCGGCTGCTGAGAATCTGGCGGTCGGTCGTATCCGCTGCTCGCTCTTAAGCGCGTGGCTTCCCCCTGGAAATCGAGAATCTTATTGAGCACCTCAAGAGGATCTTTGGCAAGGTCTTTTGCAAGAGATTATACTTCAAGTTGGAGAAAATCCACAATGCAAGACTAAATGCTTCCAAGACTAAAAATATAATTATTATAAGTAAATTTAGGCAGTTATATCTCCATGAAGAATGCTCTAAAGGAAGCCGTGGGCCTGAGGTTTTCAGGGGGAGATGGTGTTATCAGAAGGGGCAGCCGGGTTGGGATGGTTCCGGAGGTCACCGGGTATGGAAGGAAGCCGGCGCTCCCTTCCTCCACAGATGCGCCAGGCTGCCGAGCCCGCCCCCCCTGCATCCCCGCGGCGGGGCTTATAACCAGGGACACCCCCAGATAGAAAAAACTCCATGGAAAAGGTAAGCTGAACTTGATAAATAATTCCATTTTCTCTTTCAAGTG
>VGSO01000106.1 GCA_016874945.1 Deltaproteobacteria bacterium | reverse complement strand
CGGCCGGGTGCTGGGTCTCATGCCCCACCCGGAGGCCCACATCTTCTCCACCCAGCACCCCACCTGGACTTATACAAAAGAAGCCTACCGGCGCCGGGGCGAACCCTACCCCGACCCCGAAGGCGCGGGACTGGCTTTTTTCCGGAATGCGGTAAGCTATCTGGAGGAGAAGATGGGTTAATTTGGGGAAGGGGGCCAGGGGCCAACGGCCCCTGCCCCCTCCCCCACACTCCATCATCCCCGCTCCAGCAACCGCGGCAGCAGGTCCGCCCCGTTTTCCAGAAGCAGCCCCGTCTCCCAGGCGTCGTTTTCGGTATAGAATTGCATCTTATCGCCGGGGCGGCGGGAGTCATAGAGCACGAAAGGCACCGGCTCCGGGGTGTGGGTGCGTTTGGCCAGGGGTGTCAGGTGGTCGCACAACAACAGGACCCGGTGGTGGCCCAGCTCTTTTAAGACCTGCATGAGCGGCCCCACCACCTTGGCGTCGAAGTCCTCGATGGCCTGGAGCTTGAGGTTCAGCTCCCCCGAGTGCCCCGCTTCGTCCGGGGCCTCCACGTGGATGAAGGCCAGGTCCGCGCCCTCTTTCAGGGCCGTGAGCGCGGCCTCCACTTTCCCGGCGTAGTTGGTGTCCAGAAAGCCCGTGGCGCCGGGGACCAGGAGGGGCTTCAGCCCGGCGCAGAGGCCGATGCCCCGGATGAGGTCCACCGCGGAGATAACCGCGCCGGAAAGCCCGAACCGCTCCTTCAGGGTGGGAACCTGGGGCGGCTTCCCCTGGCCCCACAGCCAGATGGAGGTGGCCGGCCTTTTCCCCGCGGCCGCCCGGCGGCGGTTCACCTCCTGGTCCTTGAGGATGGGCCAGGACTCCCGGACCAGCTCCCACAGGGGCGCTTCGGGGCCGTCCCACTCCATGAGGCGGCCCACCTCGTGGCCGCTGTGGTCATGGGGCGGGTAGGTGCGCCAGTCGGCTTTCCCCTCTTTCCACACCAGGAGATGGCGGTAGCTGACGCCAGGGTAGAAATGCCGCCCGTCCCGGCCCAGCGCGGCCTGGAGCGCCTGGATGAGCTCTTTGGCCTCGGCGCTGGAGATGTGCCCCGCGGAGTAATCTTCCATAAACAGGCCCTGCTCCTGCTGGCGCAGGGTCACCAGGTTGCAGCGGAAGGCCACTTCCTCGGGTTTAAGCTTCACCCCCAGGGCCGCGGCCTCCAGGGGGGCCCGCCCCGTGTGGTAGCGGACCGGGTCATAGCCCATGATGGCCAGATTGGCGATGTCGCTGCCCGGGTCCATGCCTTTAGGGATGGTGCGGGCCAGCCCCAGTTCCCCCCGCCGGGCCAGCTCATCCATATGGGGCGTCCGGGCCGCCTCCAGGGGCGTCCGCAGACCCAATTCCGCCATGGGGTAATCCCCCATGCCGTCGCCGACTAAGATGATGTATTTCATCATGATGCCAGGTCAAGAGGGGCAACTGCTCAAACAGTCCCCTGGCGCCTTTCCTCCATAAGATGCTTCATTTCCGTCAACGTCTCGTTGATACGGAAGAAGATGATGAGGATTTCGCAGTAAATCCTCACCCCCAGGGGGCCCAGGAAGATTAGCCCCAGGCCGGTCCAGGTGCTCTTGTAACCTGCGATTTCGTTGCCGAGGACGAGGAGAAAAAGGCCGATAATGATGCAAAGCACCACCCCCACCCAGAAAATGACCTGGATGATGACAGGGGTAACCATGGTCCGGAAAGCCAGAAAGTCTTTCATAGTCAGTTCCTCACCCCCGGTGAAAGTTTGGGTGGGACTAGCTCCACCATGATATTTATTATCATGCCGGGCCCTAGAAGGCCAAGCAGGTTCTTGGCAGGAGAGCGGTTTTTTAAATTTTTCCTGAATTGCCAGGGCACGGCACGCCGTGTTCCAAAATTGGGGTTAATGCTGGCCAAGCAGGGGCTTGGCCAAAAAATTGCGTTCCCAAGCTGGAGCTTGGGAGCGAGAAGAAGGCGATTCCTTCGGCTCCTAATCCCTAATCTCCAGAACCCAGAACCCAAAACCTGAAACCTGAAACCTGAAACCTACGCTTTTAAAGCCAGCAGCCGAATTTCCGTCATCTCCTCCACCGCGTACCGAATCCCTTCCCGGCCCAGGCCCGAGTCCTTGACCCCGCCGTAGGGCATGGAGTCCACCCGGAATACCGGGGCGTCGTTGACAATGATGCTCCCCACCTCCAGGGTTTCGAAGGCCTGCCACAGGTGAGCCAGGGTGTTGGTGAAAACCCCGGCCTGAAGCCCGTACACCGTGTCGTTGGCCATCTCCAGGGCCTGGGGGAAATTATCAAAGGGGCTCAGCGTCACCAATGGGCCGAAGACTTCGTGGGTCCAGACTTTCATGTCCCGGTTGACGTTTTCCAACACCGTGGCGGGCATGAGGTTCCCTTCACCCATCCCGCCGGCGGCCAGGGTCGCGCCCCCGTCCAGGGCCTCCCGGACCCAGGCCCGCACCCGGGTCCCGGCCCCTTCTTCGATAAACGGCCCGATGGTCACGTCCTCCCGGGCCGGGTCCCCGGCCCGTACTTCCCGGGCCACGGTTTCCAGGAAGATTCCTTTAAATTCATCGTAAATCTCCCGGTTAACCAAAAGGCGCTGGAGCGATATGCACACCTGGCCGGCGTGGGCGAAGGCGCCCACCGCGCCGCGGTGGGCGGCGTATTTGAGATCCACGCCCGCGTCCACGATCCCCGCGGCGTTGCCCCCCAGTTCCAGGATGACTTTTTTGCGTCCCGCGATGCCTTTCAAATGCCAGCCCACCGCGGCGCTGCCGGTGAAGGAGAGCGCCTTCAAGCGGTCGTCGGCCACGGCCTTCTCCGCCAGGCCGGCGCCGCTGGGCAGCACCTGGAGCCCCCCCGGCGGCCCCCCCGCGGCCTCGTAAATCTCCGCCAGATGGAGCGCGGTGAGTGGAGTCTTGGAAGCCGGCTTGATGATGATGGGGTTGCCCGCGGCCAGGGCCGGGCCGACTTTGTGGGCCACCAGGTTGAAGGGAAAGTTGAAGGGCGTGATGCCCAGGACCGGCCCCAGGGGGAAGCGCCGGGTGATGCCCCAGCGGCCCGCGGTGGCGGCCTGGGTATCCAGGGGGAGGACCTCGCCGCCGATGCGGGCCGCCTCCTCCGCGGCCAACTCAAAAGTCATGACACCCCGGGCCATCTCTGCCCGGGCGTAGATAATGGGTTTCCCCCCTTCCGCGGTGATGGTCCGGGCCAGTTCCTCCTGGCGGGCCTTAACCCCCGCGGTCATGTCCTCCAACAGGCGGCGGCGCCGATAGCTGGAAAGTTTTTTCAAAACCCCGGCGGCTTGCTGCGCCGCGGCGATGGCGGCTTCCCACTCCCGGGCCCCGGCCCGGCACACTTCCCCCACCACTTCTCCGGACCAGGGGGAGAAGATGGGCGCGCGGTCCTTGGTTTCCACCCAGCGGCCACCCAGGAAACAACCCTTAACGGTCATATAATTCTCCTATCCAAGATGGTCGGCTCTGCTGCCGCCTCTTATGGTGGCGCTCCGGTTGCAGGTCTGCCGATCTCCTTTTCGAGGTCTATGCCTCATGTCGTCAATTCAGCCTGCAACCTGTCTACTCCATCAGCTTGTGGGCGATAGAGTATCACCGCCGAAGAAATTCATTCGCCAAAATTTATTTGTAAAATTTTTGATTTGACTTGACAAGCATCGAGACAAGGACAGGAGAGCATCGGCCAGAAAAAAATCCACTTGACTAGATTTTATAAGAGCAAATAACCATTGGGGGCCAGGGGCCGATGGCTCATGGCCGCCCCCACCGCCTCGTTCTGTCGGCAGCGTTAGCCACACTCCAACCTGGACTTTCCCGTGGGGATGTGCCTCAGGTGAGAGAAATGACCTTTTCCGCCATTTGCATGGAGGTCACAATATCCAACATTTTGGTAATTTCGCCCACCTGCTTTTTTTCCAAGAGATTGAAAACCTTCAGGCAGGGGCCGCAGATGAGGATACCCAGCCCATTTTTTTCCAGTTCTTGAAGCACGGGCAAGACTTGGGAACCCTCCACGGCCAGTTTGACTCCCGCATTTAACAGAACCAGGCGCCACAGGTCGTCCCCCATTTCCCCCATGTGGTTGATGAAATTGATGACGATGTTCCGTCCGAGTTCATCATCTCCCTTTCCCAGGCTATCTGAGGCCAAAATCAGCAGGGTTTTCTTCACGGCAGTTTCCTTCACGGCTTGGGCCTGCCCTTCTTCCCCGGCAACACAACAGGCTATCTTCGCCAGTTCACTTTGCATCTTCTCAGCCATTGTCGTTCTCCTTTACCTCTGGCAATTTTATCCCTAAGACGATGGCTGCAGGCAAAAGGATACACCTAAGAACCGGACGGTTTCAGGAACAGGTTGTAGCCGCTGGGCGTCTCCGGTTGGCAAGTCAACACGTTCCTTTCATCCACCTCGAAGACGCAGTGTTCTTCAAGGAGAGCCTTCAGCTTTTTCCTGGCCCGATGGAGCCTGATTTTCACATTTTCTACCGTTATACCCATAATCTCGGCGATCTCCCGCTGGTTAAACTCGCTGACGTCAGAAAGAATAATAACGCTCCGGAGCGACTCGGGAAGATGATTGACCAGGCCGAAGACACATTTTCTCATCTGGCCTTGTTCCAATTCCTTCTGACTTGTTGGCAACCTGGAAGGCGCCGTTTCCTCGGAGATTTCTTCATTGTATAAGTTTGAGGCCTTCCACTGATTGCGGAAATAATCCTGACAAATATTATAGGCTATCCGAAATATCCAGGATTGCAGCTTGGAGGCATCCCTGACATTTTTCAGGTTATTGTTGATTCTGATAAAAGTCTCCTGTACCAGGTCATCAGCTAGCCATTCGTTTCTGACCGTGTGCAGAATGAATTTTCTGAGTCTCTGGTAATACTGATCGTAGATCTCCGTGAGGTGCATTTCTCCATCCTTGTCAAATCATTAAGGACAAGTCGGTCTGCATTTATCGTTGGGCAATGGGCAGGCATCCCCTTCTTGGCCCGTTACGGTTCTGATGCTGTTTTTCATGAGCATATTGATATTATTCTTAATTTTGTAAGCACATTCCACTGCCTCTTGAATGTCTTCGGAACCCAAGCCCGAAGCCTGAGCTTTCTGGTAATAGTATTCAAAGCAGGGTATGCAGTTGGCCGCGGTGGCCGCCCCCAAGCACACTAAAAGCGTAGTTTTTTCATCCATTGAGCCGATGCCCTCCTGATTATGATGAATATTATTAAGACGAACAAGACCGCAAAATGGTTACAGCTTCCCTTAATTATTGTTTGTAGCATCTACCTCACCCAACTGGTCCACGACCAGATCACCCGCCCGATGATGGGGTTGGGGTCCCGCTCCTTTTTCATGACGCTCGGCTCCACTTCCGGGTTATCCGATAGAAAAAACCAGAAGTTTTGGCTTTCCTTAACCCGCTTGATGGCGCAGGCCCCTTCGTCTTGGTCCAGGCGCACCGTATAAATTTTTTTTTCGAGATGGCGATCTCGGCAGGGTCGATGATGACGATGGAGCCCCGGCGGATGGTGGGCTCCATGGAAGCAGCGTCTTTGGCCAACTTGACGGCCCGCAGGTTGTGGTGCCGGCGCCGGCCGATTTCGGGCCTGTAGACCCAGACCATGGAGGTGACATAATCCCCGGGGACGGGCCCGGCATGTTCGGCGGCGATGCGGCCATCCACCAGGGGCACGGCAAAATACTCGTCGATCACCAGGCCCTCCGGGGGTCTGGCATACTCGCCCACCACGGTAATAATGGGCTGCAGGACCTCCGGTGGGGGCTTGGGTCCGGTGAGCAACTCTTCCAGCGACATCCCCAGCCCTTCGGCCACCTTCTCCAGATAATCCATGCGCCAGCGCCGTTTGCCCTTCAAGAAACGGCGGAAATGGTCCGGGTCAACCCCCAGGCCGCGACAAAAGGGGGCCAATTTAACCTTGCGCTCCTTGAGCAACTGCAATACCCGCCTGGAGATGAAATCCAGGTCCTCGGTCTCCCCTTCGTGCCACTACGGTTATTCCGAAAGCTTTTCAGGGGTCAATCGCCCAGCAGCAGGGAATTGGCCGGGGTGCCATCCTTTTTCACCGGAGCTGCAGACCCTGCCCGTCCCGTATGCCGGGGATCATGGCGGAACATGGGCCAGGGAGGTCCGGCCAATCCCGCCGAGCTGCTGAAGAGGGCATACATGGTTTTATTATAGCCCGATACGGCGTACACGGTGCCATCCGGACCCATGGCCATGGGCATATTAATCCAGTTCCCCGCGGCAAACTCCCACTTCTTGGTGCCGTTGGCGGGGTCGAGGGCATAGACCTTGGAATCGCACCCTCCCACATAAACGGTCCCGTCCGACCCAACCAGGGGGGAAGAGGTGATTTCATAGCCCGCGGTGAACTCCCATTTCTGGGAGCCGTTCCCCGGGTCCAGGGCGTACAATTTATAGGTGTCCCGCGTCCCCACGTAGATAGTGCCGTCCGGGGCGATGGCCGGGGAGGCCAACATCCGGGCCCAAAGGGCTATGGTCTTCTGCCATTTCACCGTCAGGTCCGGATTGAAGGCAATGAATTTACCGTAGTAGTTCCCCACGTAAATGGCGCCGTCAGCCGCGATGGCGGGGCAGGCATAGATGGCGCTATCCCCGGCGCCTGACCCTCCCGTCTTGTAGCTCCACTTGATGTTGCCGTTAAGCGGGTCGAGGGCATAGAACATGCCGTCATAATCGTCCGTCCCCACATAGATGGTGCCGTCCGGGGCCACCACGGGGTTCCAGGGGTTGCCCGCTAAGCTGCTGCTATTCCACTTCACATTCCCGTTATCCGGGTTGAGGGCGTAGACATGCTTGTCATAATGCCCGGCATAGACGGTGCCGTCCGCGGCCAGGGCGATATTTAACCATAACACTCCAACCAATTTCCATTTAAAGGTGCCGCTGGGATTAATAGCATAGAGCGTATTTCCCGCGGGGGCGTAAATGGTGCCGTCGGGCGCCAGGGTGAGTTCATAAGTGGTGTAACCTACATCAAAATCTCAGAGGGCGCTGCCGTCCGTAGGAGATACCGCATAAACTTTAGAGCCGGGCCAGTTTTGCCCCACATAGAGAGTGCCGCTGGCGTCGATGGCAGGGGAAGTGCCCACCTGGAATCCTTGGGTCTGCCATTTCAAATCCCCCGGGGCCGCCAGGGCGGGACCGGCGCAAAACAGGGCGCTCAACACCAGCGCCAGCAAGAGGCAACCAGGAGCAAATATTTTCCGGCAGCAACTGCTCATGATTCGGTCCTCCTTAGGTGAGAAAATTTTCAGGGGTTGTATTGTTCAAGGATTCGGTTTTATCCGAGATTATGCGGCAGCCTTACTTGCCTACTACCATATAAAAAATGGATTTGATGACCTCTCTTTCTGGGTTAACCCGGTAAAATTACCTCTTTTTTTGACCAAAATGGCTGGAGAAAAACGTGAAGCCACGATAGCATAGATTTCTCTCAAAATCTATCTTTTCTTATCAGGTTCTGGGCATCCCATCCTTTCTTAATGAGCAGATTCTTCTTGGAGGAGTGATCTAAGAAACCCAGGTCAGCGCCTCTCGGTAACCAGAGAGAAAGCCGGGGCCCCCTGCCTCACTGGTCCCAGGGACAGCCCACCCGATGTTTTGGCGTTTTGGCGCCTGGGCGTGAGGTGAAAGACCCGGTTGACCTCCCGGCGGAATCTTGTTAAGGTTCAGGTAATTCTATTAATCCCGGCCTTTCCATGCCCAATGCGAACCTTTATGCGGACCGCATCGACCTGGCCCGGTACCTGATCCAGGAGGAGTGTCCCGGCCGGGGCGCGGATATCCCGTCCCGGCTCGCCGCGGCTTTCTGGCCGTCCACGGTCAGGGTGGCGATGCCGCCCTGGGCGATGCCGCCGTCATACTTGAAGTCCGGAACGACGGTGTGCGTGCCGGCCGGAAGCTTGTCGCCGCCTGTGACCTGGTAACGGGCCGCACCGGCCAGGTTATAGTGGAAGACGGGCTTGCCGTCCAGCAGGTAGAGGCCGTAGCCGGCCAAACGGGCGCCGGAGTTTAAATCCCCTTAAAGACTTTTGCAGGGGGGTCATGTTATACATATTATTAGGAGCCAAGGCACTGGCAGCGAGGTCTGACACTTTTTAGGGGCGGGGATGAGCCGCGAGATGACTGCTGGGTAGAAATTTCCCGCATAATAAGTATTGTAACAAGGACCTTGAAAAAATAGATAATTAATTATCTCTCTTAGATAAGGGCGAATCCAAGGGGCGCAGGCGAAAATTGGGGCGAGGCTATGGGGGAGATGGAAGGACGGGCATTCTTAACCCTTCCTCCCCGAGATATGGCATCGCTGCTCCAGGCCAGGCCCGGGTGGATTTCGGAGTTTATAGCGTTTGCCAAAAGTTTTTTCCGGTCAAAGACAAAAATAGTTTACAAAAAACTAGACTTTTTATGAAAAGTATGTTTTCCTTCATTTGTGCCCAGACGGATTG
>VGSO01000105.1 GCA_016874945.1 Deltaproteobacteria bacterium | reverse complement strand
CGCGTTGGCGGCGATGCGGGTGGGGGCGATCCACCAGAAGGGGCCTGCCAGCGCCCGGGCGTCCTCGAAGGAGGCGCCGTTGTCCGTGGAGCGCCGGTAGGTAAGGATGCAGTCGATTGCGCTATGTTATGCCGCGTAGGCCACGTGCACAGTCGTCCCGTCCACCGCCAGGTATTTCCAGCCGCGTTGCGCGGTGTTGTTGTTGGTGGTCTCAAACAGCAATATCTTGGGCTGCCAGGTCTGGCCGCCGTCAGTGGACCGCCGGTAATAGAGCCGCCAACTGCCGCCGTCGGTGCTCCAGTAGGAGACATGCACCGTGGAGCCCACCACTTCGATCTCCTGAGCCCGTTCGTCCCAGGTTTCCCCCGGCGGCATGTCGCCGGAGAGATTGAGGGTCCAGTAGGAGAGGTTGGGATTGTGGGCCTGGGCGACTCCGGTCAGCGCTAAAAGGAAGAAAACTATCTCCAGCGCCAACAGCCATCTTACCTTCATTGATTTTTGGGCGTCTATTTTTCTTTCCTGGTAATCGGTAAATTGCCCAAATTAATTCAATCCCCCTTGCAATTATTATGACATTTATAGAATTAGATTTATATCGTTATTGCTGGAATATTTATACGAAAAGAATAGCAGGCAAAAGTTCTTATGCCTGACTCAGCAGGTGTTGGAGTTCGTGCAGCCCCTGGCGAGCCAAAGTCAGGGCCCGTTTAATTTCCGGAGCGCCCAGGAGATGGTAGGGCAATGAGTGGTGGGGCGAAGGGGGGTTCGATCCCGGAGTCAATTGGCGGTGCAAGGCCGTTAGTTCCTGGAGGAGATAAAGATAAGCGGCGGCCAGGGGACCGTGGGCGCGGCCTTCATGCGGGGGCGAAATCGAAGTGTCCGCCGGGAGGGCCCGCTCCCGGAGCTGCTCCTCCGCCCGCCGGGCCAGGGCCTGGGTTAGCGGCAGCTTTGCAAGCTTGGTGGACTTGCCGGCAAGTTGTTTCTTTTTCGCCATATCTCCAAAAACTCAGAGGTGAGGTGCAGATAATCCTGGGCCCCGGAGGACCGGGGGTCGAAATCAAAGATCGCTTTCTGGGCTATCTGGGCCTGGTTGAGAGCCTCATTTTTCATGATAATAGTACGAAAAGTCTTATCCTGATACGGTTTGAGCTGTTCCAGGATGTATTCGTTGGTGACCCGGTTGCGCTTGTCGAACATGGTGAGCAGGATGCGAAAGATATTTTCCTGGAATAATTCTTCCAGTCCCAGGTTTTTGACGGAATCGATGGTGGTGAGGAGGTCGGCCAGGCCATCCAGGGAATAGCGGGAAATCTGGCAGGGAATGATAATAAAACCACAGGCGTAAAGCGAGTTGGTGGTGAGCACTCCCAGGGACGGGGGGCAGTCTATTAAGATAAAATCATAATCCAACCCCCTGAGGGCCTGGGCCAGGATGGCTTCCCGAAAGACCCGGGTATAGACCTGCTCCGCAGCCCGGGCCAGGTGAATAGTGGCCGGGGCCACGTCCAGACCCGGGATGTAGGTGTCCATGGCCACATCCTGAATCCGCTTTTTAGGCACGGTCATGACTTCGCACATGGACTCCCGGATGGCCTCCGGTTCTATCCCCAGGCCGATGGTGGTATGGCCCTGGGGGTCCAGGTCCACCAGCAGGGTGCGGTAGCCTTGATAGGCCAGGGCGGCGCCCAGATTGACAGTAGTGGTGGTCTTCCCGGTGCCACCTTTTTGATTGAGCACGGCGGTGATAAATGACATGGCGCTGCCTGAGACTCCCGAGGGTTGGGGGTAAGCGCGGTCTACATTTTTTTTGGAATAATGCTAAAATAATAAAAGAACGGCTACCCGCCGTCAAGGAATATCTGGGAGAGCGTCGCCCGCGGGGACAGTTCCTGGCATAGGCTGTGCAAGAACGGTGAGGACTTTGATTGATGTTTTCTATTTTCGGGGAGATAGCAACAGACCTCGAACCGTCCATGGAAAGACGCCGTTTTAACCGGTTGGCCATTCCTTTGGCGGTGGAGTACCAATTCCTGCAACCCGAGACCGGGGAAGTTCATCGAGGCCAGGGCGTCTTGCGGGATATCAGTCTATCCGGCAGTTATTTTCATCTGGACGCCACGGCGCCCCTGGCCCCCGGCCAAGTTCTCTCCCTCACTATTGCCGCTCCCCTCCCCTATCTGGACACCGATCACACCTCCCGTCTCAAGGCCCGGGGGGAAGTTGTGCGGGTTGACCCTCCGGGCGGAGCCAGCCTCAGGGCAGGCATAGCCATCAACTTCTTGGAAGGCCTCACTTTTTCCTCTACCTAATCCGATTTTTGTATAGCTAATTATGCTATAATGTTCTGACAAATGAACAAAGTCAGAACCGGATGATATTTTATTCTTATTTATTTGAAAAAATATCAATAAGTTATATATGATTTGAGCCGGACCGCATAAAATTAAACACTATTTTAAGATTATTTACCCTCTTTTAAAATTCTTCATGAGTGAATCCCAAAAAGTGGCAGTCGCTTTGAGCGGCGGGGCGGACAGCGCCGTGGCCGCGGCCTTGCTCCAAGACCAGGGGTGGGAGGTCGTGGGAGTGCACTTGCGCCTTTCCGGGGCCCAGGCTCCGGAACACCTCCCCGCCCTGGCCCGGGGGCTGGAAATCCCCCTGGTGGAGATGGACCTGAGGAAGGAATTCACTTCCCGGGTGGTGAACTATTTCGTGGCCGAATACTCCCAGGGGCGCACCCCCAACCCCTGCGTCCGGTGCAACGAAGTCATCAAGTTCGGGGCATTGGGGGAACGGCTGCCGGAATTGGGGGCGGATTATTTGGCCACCGGCCACTATGCCCGGCTTATCAGGACCGCGGAAAGGAAAATGGGCCTTTTTCGAGGGAAGGACCGTCACAAAGACCAGTCTTATTTTTTGGCCCGGCTGTCCCGGGGGATTCTACCCCGGCTGCTATTTCCTTTGGGAGGGCTGACCAAAGCCCGGGTCAAGGCCCGGTACCGGGAACTGGGGCTGCCCCGGTGGGAGGAATATGAGGAAAGCATGGAGGTCTGCTTTATTCCTCGGGGGGATTACCGGGAATTTCTTCGGGACCGGCAGGGCTGCTTCGGAGCGCCGGGGGAACTGGTGGACACCCGGGGGCGGGTCCTGGGAAGGCACCGGGGGGTGGAGCGCTACACCGTGGGCCAGCGCCGGGGGTTGGGAGTGCCCTCCACCGAGCCTTACTACGTGGTGGAAATCCGTCCGGAGACCCACCGGGTGGTGCTGGGCTGGCGGGAGGAACTGCTGTCCGCCGGCCTCCTGGCCGGGGAGGTGAACTGGCTAATCGAGCCGCCATCCGGGGAGTTGGAAGCCGCCGCGGTGATCCGCCACCGCCACCCGGGGGTCCAAGCCCGTATCATCCCCTTGGGCGATTCCCGGGTCCGGGTGGTCTTTGCCGCGCCCCAGGCCGCGGTGGCCCCAGGCCAGGCCGTGGCTTTTTATGAAGGGGACCGGGTCATGGGCGGCGGTTGGATTGAGGCGAGGATAAAATAAAGGTCAAAAGGTTGAGCCTCTTGCAAAATTCATTTTGAGGCTGCAATATTTCCTTAGGTGTTCAAAGAAAAATCCGGTAGCACAGGCTTTCTAGCCTGTGCCGACGCAGGCTGAAGCCTGCGGCTACATAATTTTGCAAGAGGCTCAAGGTTAAATGGGGAAAATATAAAAATTGTCTTTCCTTCCCCCTTTGCCCGTTCAGCCCTTCAATCTTTTAACCTTTTCCCCCTGATCATAGGAGGAGGAGTAGGCCATGGAGCCGGAAGAAAAAACCAAACATATTTTGCCCCTCTTAGACCAACATTACCCCGACGCCCACGTGACCCTGGACTTCGCCAACCCCCTGGAGTTGGTGGTGGCCACGGTGCTGAGCGCCCAATGCACCGACGTCCGGGTGAACCAGGTGACCCCGGCCATCTTCAAGAAATACCCCACCGCGGCCCACTACGCCCAAGCCCCCCTGGCGGAGCTGGAGCAGGACATTTACGCCACCGGCTTTTACCGCCAGAAGGCTAAAAGCCTCCAGGCCATCTGCCGGGCCTTGGGGGAAAAAAAGGGGGGCCAGGTGCCGGACTCCCTGGAGGAACTGGTCAAGCTGCCCGGCATCGGGCGCAAGACCGCCAACGTTATTTTGGGCAACGCCTTCGGCATCCCCGGCATCGTGGTGGACACCCACATGAAGCGGGTGGCGGCCCGCATCGGCCTCACCCGGCAGACCGACCCGGTGAAGATTGAATTCGACCTCATGCCTCTGGTGCCGAAGGAGCGCTGGATCAAGTTTTCCCACCAGGTGATCTGGCACGGCCGCCAAATTTGCACCGCCAAGAACCCTAAATGCCCGGTCTGTCCCATACTGCCGTATTGTGATTATGGGCAAAAGGCAGTATCGGCGGGAGCTAAAAAGTAAATAGTGATTTAGATAATTAGCTTATGGTCGAATGGCGCGTTCGCCTCGCCTGGATGACAATTCGGCTGATTATAGCGCTTGCCAAAAGTTTTTTCCGATGGTTTTTTGACATAGGGGCACAGCGTGCTGTGCCCCTGTACCTTGGGCACGGCTCGCCGTGCCCCTACGGGGAAATTACTTTGGGCAACCCCTATAAGCCATGGACCTGGGCGCCTGCCTGACCGCAGACCGAGGCTATATGCATTTTTTAAAGGAGGCATCCTATGAAATATTTTGGGGGAGTTTTTTGGTCCTGTTCCTGGTATGCCAGACCCAGGCTAAAATTGTCACCCAGGCGAAGGACTTTTTGACGGAGATATTTTCCGGTAAATAAGGGCTGGCGCCGGGCGCCATTAAAGAGTATTGTAGAGATGACTTTCCCGCGGTCTGGAAGCTTGTGCCCCTCGGGTAGCCCCGGGGGGTGAGGCTGTCTCTTTTAAGGCGGTTTTCGGTCTTCGGTCTTCGGTTTAAAGACATAAGGGTGCCTCTTTGAATTTGGACGACGCGGTGGTTATCGAGACCTTTTCCAGCCGGGCGGTGGCCGAGCTGGCCGCGGGGCTGCTGGAATCGGAAGGCATTGAGGCCCTGGTAATGGCCGACGACGCCGGCGGCGCCTATCCCATGCTCCAGTTTGTCCGGGGAGTGCGGCTGCTGGTGGCGGCGGAAGACGAAGAGCGCGCCCGGGAGATTCTCAGCGACCAGGGGTCAGTGACCAGTGACCAGTGATCAGCAATCAGTGAAAATCTGGCGGGCCATGCCCGCCAGATCTGCGTTTATCTGTGTTCATCCGTGGTTAAACCGAGTCGCAATCAAAAGGCTTTAAAAGGCTTTAAACGCAGGGGCGTGATTTATCACGCCCGCCTTCCGGGCGCAATAAATTGCACCCCTACAAAAATGCCTCTTTAAATGCACCTTGAGACCTCTGCGAAAGTCATCTTGAAGGAGGGAGGGGGCCAGGGACCACAGGTCCCTGCCCTCCCCCCAAAAAGCCATTTTGCCGAGCTCTCACCTTGGTATTAAAAATCACGGCCCGGAGGGAAACGCGATATCCAGGGCCTGGTCGATGCGGTCAACCAGGTGGAAGATTAAATCCTGGCGCACCGAGGGGGGAATTTCCTCCAGGTCCATCTCGTTTTCCTTGGGGAGGATGATTTCCTTGATCCCGGCCCGGTGGGCCGCCAGCACCTTGTTCTTGATGCCTCCCACCCGCAGCACGTGACCCCGTAAGGTGATTTCCCCCGTCATGGCCAGCCCCTGCTTCACGGGACGCCCGGACATCAGGGAAACCAGGGCCGTCAGCAGGGTCAGTCCGGCCGAGGGGCCGTCTTTGGGAATGGCCCCCGCGGGCACATGGATGTGGAGGTCGGCTTTTTCGAAGAAGTCTTCCTCCAGGCCCAGGAAAGGCGCCCTGGCCCGGATGAAGCTCAGGGCGGCGTTGGCCGACTCCTTCATCACATCCCCCAACTGGCCGGTAAGTTTGAAGTTGCCGCCGCCAGGCATGCGCAAAACTTCGATGAACAGGATGTCGCCGCCCGAGGGAGTCCAGGCCAGTCCGGTGGCCACCCCCGGCTCGGGATGGTCCAGGGCCGATTCCCGCAAAAATTTTGGCGGCCCCAGGTACTGAGTCAAGTCCTCCGGATTTATCACCACATGGGTTTTGATCTCTTCGGCGATTTCCCGGGCCGCGCCCCGGCACAGGGCGGCGATTTCCCGCTCCAGGTTCCGCAGTCCCGACTCCCGGGTGTACCGGGCGATGACCTGGCGGACGGTCTCCCGGGGAATCTCCAAGTGGTCCGGGGTGAGGCCGTGGGCCTCCAACTGGCGGGGGATAAGGTGGAAGAAGGATATCTCCAGTTTTTCCTCTTCGGTGTAGCCCGCCAGTTCCAGGACTTCCATGCGGTCCCGCAGCGCCGGGGGGACGGGGTCCAGGATGTTGGCGGTGGTGATGAACATCACCCTGGAGAGATCAAAACCCACATCGAGGTAGTGGTCGGAAAAGGAGAAGTTCTGCTCCGGATCCAGCACTTCCAGGAGGGCGGAAGACGGATCCCCCCGGAAGTCCGCGCCGATCTTGTCCACTTCGTCCAGGATAAAGACCGGGTTGTTGGACCCGGCCCGGCGCAGACTCTGGATGATGCGCCCCGGCAGCGCCCCCACGTAAGTGCGGCGATGGCCCCGGATTTCCGCTTCATCCCTCACCCCCCCCAGGGACAGGCGCACGAACTTGCGCCCCAAGGCCCGGGCGATGGAGCGTCCCAGGGAGGTCTTCCCGGTGCCCGGCGGCCCCACGAAGCAGAGAATGGGGCCTTTCATGTCGGTTTTAAGTTTGCGCACCGCCAGGTACTCCAGGATGCGCTTTTTCACCTTTTCCAGGTCATAGTGGTCTTCGTCCAGGATCTGCCGGGCCTGGGCCAGATCCAGGTTGTCTTCGGTGGTGACGCTCCAGGGGAGTTCAATCATCCATTCCAGGTAATTGCGGATCACCTGGTGATCCGGAGAGGTGGGCGGCATACGCTTTAGGCGGGCCAACTCCCGCTGGGCCTCTTTCATGGCATGGGGCGGCAGCCCGGCTTCTTCCAACCGGAATTCCAGCTCATCCACTTCCCGGGTGCGTTCGTCCGTCTCCCCCAACTCTTTTTGCAGGGCCTTGATCTGCTCCCGCAGATAATAATCCTTCTGGGCTTTATCCATTTCCCCCTTGACCTGGCTCTGGATTTTCTTGCCCAGTTCCAGGATTTCCAGTTCCCGGGTGATCAGGCCCAGGACCCGGCGCAGGCGCTCCTTGACGCTGAAGGTTTCCAGCAGTTCCTGTTTTTCCTCCTTGGAGATGTTAAGACTGCCGGCGGTGATATCCGCCAGGATGCGGGGGTCGCTCAATTCCTTGACCAGGGCGCCCAGTTCCGCGGGGAGATAAGGGGACATCTCCAGCATCTTGATAAACATCCCCTTGACGCTGGCCACCAGGGCCTCGGTTTCCTGGTCAGGCTCGTATTCTTCGGAAATGGGAATTATCTTGGCCGCGTAGTAAGGGTCAAAACCCACCCACTCTTCGATGCGGAAGCGGTAAAGGCCCTGGATGAGCAGCCGGATGGAGTCGTCTTCCGGCTTGCGCATCTTCAGGATAACGGCGGCAGTGCCCACGTTATAAAGGTTTTCCGGGCCAAAGCCCGCGGGCTTTTCCTCCCGGCTGGCCAGCACCCCCAGGGTCTTGTCCTGGAACAGCACGTCGTTGACCAGTTTTTGCCGGGGTTCTTCCCATACCACGATGGGCAGGATAATCCGGGGGAACAACACCAGGTCCGAAAACGGCATGATGGGCATCACCCTGGGCGTGGGGTGAACTTCCCCTTCCTCGTCGGAGGAAATCTCAGGTTCCGGTTTTTCTAGTTTTTCTTGATCCATGTATTGTCAGCCTTCCACTTGTTGGCGGTTAATAGTCTTCTTTCACGGTTCTTTGACGGCAATTTGCAGTTTTTGGGGCATCTTTCGAGGCAAATGGATTTCCAGGATGCCGTCTTTATAGAACGCCTGGACTCCCTCCGGATCAATGGCCAGGGGCAGGTAAAAGCTGCGTTCAAAGACGCCGAAACCGATTTCCAGGGCCAAGAACCGGCGCGGGCCCACGGGCGGAGGCGGCTGCCGGCGCCCCTGCACCACCAGTTCCTGTCCGGCCAAAGACAGGGACAGGTCTTCTTTGGCTACCCCGGCCAAATCCAATCGCACCACCAGTCCCTGGGCGGTTTCGTAAAAGTCCGCCAGGGGCTTGAAGGACGCTCCCTGGGCTTCCGGATTAAATAGGGTGTCTTTCCAGCGGCGCACCCTTTCTTCCAGGGATTCGAAATCCCGGAGAAATCTGATTTTGATGAGGCGGTGCATCTTAGTCCTTTCACAAGCAGCAACTCAATTTAAGTTAATATCCATCATGGAAAATATCCAGTCATGGCGTGAAAAATCTATCCGCAGACTTTGCCTTCAGCCTAATAATTGGTAGGGCGGGCCTCCGCGCCCGCCCAAAATTGCTAACCGGAATTGCCGGCTTAAGCTGAATATGAAGAACCTGACAAATTGGAATAATTCCTAAAAGACGGACCTTGACTCGACAAAAACGGCCAAATAAGACCGGGATGGTTTGGCGGGCACGGACCCCGCCCCGCCAATAACCAGAATAACATAAGAAAAATAC
>VGSO01000104.1 GCA_016874945.1 Deltaproteobacteria bacterium | reverse complement strand
GGCCGGTGGTCAGGGTCTGTTTGGGGCCGGGATGCCTGGCCCAGGGGGCCGACAAGGTGGCCCGGGCCTTCAAGACCGCCATCAAATCCAAAAGGCTGAAAGTGGAGGTCAAACCCCTCGTCAAGGAGACCGGCTGCCACGGCTTCTGCAGCCAGGGGACGCTGGTCACGCTCTCCCCTTCAAACCTCTTTTATGTCCAAGTGAAACCGGAGGACGTACCTGAGATTGTAGACGTCACTCTGGGCCGGGGAGAGGTGCTGGAGCGGCTGCTTTACCGCGATAACGGCACCCGTTACCGAACCGCCGGCGAGATTCCGTTTTATCAACTGCAGCAGAAAATCATCCTTAAAAATGTGGGGCTCATCGACCCCTTTGATCTCAACGACGCCCTCCTGGCTGGGGCCTATCAGTCCCTGGCCAAGGCCCTGACCAAGATGTCCGCTAAGGAAATCATCCAGACCATAACCGTTTCGGGCCTGAGGGGGCGTGGGGGCGGCGGCTTTCCCACCGGCTACAAATGGCGCCGGGCCTTGGAAAACGCCCAGGATAACCCCGGGCCGGTCTATATAGTGGGCAACGGCGATGAAGGCGACCCCGGAGCCTTCATGGACCGGGCCATCATGGAAGGGGACCCATACACGGTGCTGGAGGGCATGGCCATCGGCGCCTATGCCTTGGGGGCCCGACAGGGGTACATCTATGTCCGGGCCGAATATCCCTTCGCCATCCGCACCCTGAATTTGGCCCTCCACCAGGCCCGCCGCCTGGGGCTCCTGGGGAATAACATTCTTAGCACCGGGTTCGATTTCGATATCCAGATCAACCGGGGCGCGGGGGCCTTTGTCTGCGGTGAGGAGACGGCGCTGCTGGCCTCCATCGAGGGCCGGGTGGGCGAGCCCGTCATGCGGCCGCCCTTTCCGGTGGAGCGGGGTCTATGGGACCGGCCCACGGTGATCAACAACGTGGAGACCTGGGCGAACGTACCGCATATTATTGACAAAGGCGCCAAGTGGTATGCCAACCTGGGGGTGGCGAACAGCACCGGCACCAAGATCTTTTCCCTGGTGGGCAAGGTGAAAAACTCCGGCCTGGTGGAAGTGCCCATGGGCATCACCCTGGGGGGCATCGTCGAGGAGATCGGCGGCGGCGTCCCCGGCCAGGACAGGTTCAAGGCAGTGCAGACCGGCGGCCCCTCCGGGGGCATCATCCCTTACGAATTCAAGAAAATGCCGACAGACGAGCTGAAATTGGACAAGGTGGGCCTCCAGCCCCGGGGGTTCTTACCGGTGGAATTCAAGGATCTGCCGGTGGACTTCGACTCCCTGGTCCGGGTGGGCTCCATCATGGGCTCGGGGGGCATGATAGTCATGGACGACCACGACTGTGTGGTGGACGTGGCCCGCTATTTCCTGCGCTTCCTCCAGGAGGAATCCTGTGGAAAATGCCTGCCCTGCCGGCTGGGTTTGAAGGGCATGTTGGAGTTCCTGGACCGTTTTTCCAAAGGCCAGGGGGCGCCGGTGGACATCGAGGCCCTGGAGAGCCTGGGGAAAGCCCTGGTGGACGGGTCCCTATGCGGGCTGGGCCGCACCGCCCCCAATCCGGTGCTCACCAGCCTCCATTACTTTAAAGACGAATACCTGGCCCACATCGTGGACCACAAATGCCCCGCGGGAGTCTGCCGGGACCTCATCACCTACCGCATCGACCCGGAAGCCTGCAACGGCTGCGGCCTGTGCGCCCAGAACTGCCCCGGAGCGTGCATCAGCGGCAAGAAAAAGAAGGCTCACGCCATTGCCGCCGCGGCCTGCATCCGCTGCGGGGTCTGTCAAGACGTGTGCCCGGTGGACGCGGTGCGCGTGGCTTAAGGAGGCGTCCCATGACGGCCAAGAAGAAAAAATCTGAGATGATCAACTTGACCATTGACGGGCGGAAAGTGCAGGCCAAGCCTGGCTGGACTATCCTGGAGACGGCCAGGTTCAACCATATCCACATCCCCACCCTATGCTTCCACCCGGCGGTCAAGCCCTGGGGGAGTTGCCGCTTGTGCGTGGTGGAGACCCGCTATGGGAAGCGCGGGCAGATCGCGCCCTCCTGCCTTATTCACCCGGTGCACCAACTGGAAGTGTTCACCGACTCGGAGCGGGTGAAGAATGTGCGGCGCTGGGTCCTGGAGATGCTCCTGGCCGAGTGCCCGGCCTCCCGTGAAATTAAAGAGCTCGCGGCGCAGTACGGCATCACCTCCACCCGCTTCCATATCACCGACCCCAAGGAAGAGTGCCTCAAGTGCGGCCTGTGCGTGGCGGTGTGCCATGAGGTGGTGGGGGTTCAGGCGTTGACCTTCGGTTCCCGGGGCGTAAAGAAACAGTTGGAGACCCCCTACCGCATTCCCAACAGCGCCTGCATCGGCTGCGGCTGTTGCGTTTCAGTGTGCCCTACCGGCGCCTTGCAAGCCAGACTGGACACGGTGCGGGGCGACCTGTCCCGGCGCACCGGCCACGGGTTTGCCCATTAGAGGGAGGTGAGACCATGAAGACTGGCCAAGCCCTGATACCAAGCGGACCGGAGCCGCGGCTGGGGATTTTCCTGTGCGAGTGCGGGGAGGAGATCGCCCCCAAGGTGGACCTGGCCGCCCTGGCCCGGACGTTGGCCCCGGCCCCCCGGGTGGAGCACGTGGAAATCCTGCCCTTTTCCTGCCTGGCGCCGGGGTTGGACCGCGTTCGGGAAGCAATAACCCGCAAAGAACTCAACCGGATCATCGTGGCCGGCTGTGAGAGCCGCATCCTGCACAAGAAATTCGACCGGGCCCTGGCGGCCCTGGGAGTGGAGGAAGAGGAGATCGACCTGGTGAATCTTCGGGACTATGTGGCCCGGGTCCACCAGGGCGCCCCAGGAGAACTGGCGGGCAAAGGAGCCAAACTCATCCGGGCCTCCCAGGCCTGGCTGGAGACCTTGAAGCCGGCCCCCCGGCTGCGCATCGACTATCAAGGGCCGGTTCTGGTGCTGGGAGGAGGCATCGCCGGCTATGGCGCGGCCCAGGAGTTGGCCGAACAGGGAGTGGAAACCATCATCGCCTTGCACCGGGACCAGGAAGAAGAAATTCGGCGGGCGCACAGCATCTATCCCGGGGATGACCACTGCTTTGACCGCCTGGCGAGCATCATTCAGAGGGTTACAGCCTCTCCCCTGGTCCGCACGGTCCGGGTAGGTGAACTTAAGCAGGTTTCCGGCAGGTTCAGCGACTACACGGTAACTTTTACCGCTCCGAAGGGTGAGGAGATTGTGGAGTATCAAGCCGGGGCCATCATTGCGGCCCTGGATTGGGAGGTGGCCCATCAATTCCCGGAGTTCGGTCATGATGGGGACCGTGTCATTTGTCAGGTGGAGATGAATGAGTTTATCAGGGACGGCCGTCCCCTAATCGACAGAATAGTCTTTTGGATCAACGATATGGAGGCCGGCCAGCCTTTTGCGGCTCATCTTTCCCTGGAGGGGGCCTGGAATATGGCTACCCTTCTTCGGGAAAAATGGCCCGAAACCCGGGTGTCCATCCTCTATGACGGCAGCCTGGCCATTCCCTTCGGCACCTTCGACCGGGCCAGGGCCCGCCAATTGGGTATCGCCCTGATCCCATATAATGGCAAGGTCCGGCCTCTGGTGAAGAGCGAGTATATCTCTTTCAACCAGAAGAACATCCAGACGGAACAAGACCTGGGCTGGGACCTCCTGGTGCTCTCGCCCCGGCGCAATCCCGGGGCCCAGGCACTCGGGACCGCCAAAATTCTGGGCCTGGAAGTTAAAGAAGAGGAGTTCCTGGAGAGGTATCCCCAGATGGTGCGCCCGGACCAGGTGGTCCTGGATGAGAAACTCATCGTCGGGTCCGCCTGTCAGCCCTGCGACCTGCGCGGGGCTTTGAGCCAGGGGCGCCGGGTGGCGAAAAAGACCGCGGTCCTGGTTAAGAAGGCTCAGGCCGGGGAACTTTACGCGCCCCGGGTGATCTCCACCGTGGACCAGGACAAGTGTTCGGTGTGCACCCTCTGCCGGGAAATCTGCGACTGCCTGGCCATCCAGCCGGTGAGCGGTCCGGTGGAAGGATTGGGCCACAACGTCCCCCGGATGGTGGATCCCATGCTCTGCACGGGGGAAGGCACCTGCGTCGCCTCCTGTCCGGAACTGGCCCTCACCCTGGAGAACTGCACCCTGGCGCAGCACGAGGCCCGGGTGACCGCCCTGGCCCGGAGCCTGGCGGCCGATGAGGTAATGGGGTTCGGCTGCCAATGGAGCGGCGCGGCCGCGGCCGACCAGGCGGGATTGCGGGGCTTGGCCTATGACCGGCGTTTTTATCTGCTGCCGGTGCGCTGTCTGGGGCAGATCGACCCGGTGGTCATGGCCTGGGCCTTCCTGGAGGGGGCCAATGGCCTCCTGCTTATCGGCTGCAACCCCGAGGAATGCCACCACAGCTACGGCATCGACCATACCTGGAGCCGGGTCTGGGTCCTAAGGAAGCTCCTGGACCTGTGCGGCCTGGAGCGGGAGCGCATCGCCCTGGCACACAGCGACATCACCAAACCGGAGGGGTTCGTGGGCACGGTGGAGAGCTTCTTGAAAACCCTGGACACCCTGGGCCCCATTCCGCGTGAGGCCGAGACGCAGAGCAAACTGCAAGCCCTTTACGACACGCTCCACGTTTACCGGGTGCGCTGGGTCCTGGGGGTCAGCCTGCGCCGCCCCTGGGAGACCTCCTATCCCATGCACATGCCCAACCCGGTGGCCTATGACCGCACTTTGACGGAAATCGTAGGGGAGGAATTTTTCCGGGCCCGGGTGAGAAATTTGCTGCGGGTTAAGGGCAAATCGCTGCTGCTTCAGGACATCACCCAGGCTTTGGGTGTAGAAGAGGAACGGGCTCGTGATTATTTAAAGGATATGGGCCAGGAGGGCCTCATTTCCATCGTGTTCATCAACCGCACCCTTTATTACGGCCTGCCCTTCGGCCCGCAATGACCGGGCTTCCCGGGCGGCGCCAAGGTCTGCCGCCCAGGAAGCTCTTCCCGACATATTTAGCCGGAGCAATTTATCCATGAAAGTGATGGCGAGACAATTTTTTAAGCTTACTTGTGTTGCTACCTGCCCTCTATCAGCACGTTACCAAAAAGGAAATCGTGGTTGATATGGGGTTCAAAACCTCCATTTTAGATCACGCAGCTTTTTAAAAATTTTCTCTATGTCAGATTTAATTTGACCGCGGTTTGATAGTTTTCAGCTTAAATTTTGGTCATTACAAATCACTCTTTCCATACTTCGGCGGTCAGCGGTAGCTCATTTAGTTCAGCGCGGGCTTCGCGCCAGGTTGGGTAATGCTCCCCAAGGATGGCTATGAAGCGGTCGCTGTGTGTTGGCTCCAGCAGGTGCACCATTCCGTGAACGATAACGTATTCGAGCAGATCCTTCGGCTTTTTCACCAGTTCTGTGTTAAGGCGGATGTGTCCCGCCTTATGATTGCAGCTTCCCCACTTGGTTTTCATTCGTTGCAGGAAATATTTGGCAACTTTAACCTTTAGCTTCGGCTCCCATTTCTTGATCAGCGTGGGCACAACCTCGTGCAGTATCGATTTGTGCCACTCGTGGATCACCTCTGCGCGCCTTCAGAGCCTCCTCCATGCCCGCCAGGGCGGCGCCCCGCCATTTTTCCAGCCGGTAGAGCTCCACGCCCAACTCCCGGGAAAGCAACTCCAGGGGTTCGCCCCGGAAGATGCGCAACACCACCTCCCGTTTCCTGGCTGCCGTCCAACGCTGGCCCTGGGCCAATGGCCCCACACTTCCCTGCCCAGGGGGGACTCCGGTCGGCCTACGGCCTCCCTCCGTCCCCCCTGGGACCACCTCACCCCTACCCTGGTCACTCTCCTGTTCCTTTGCCATCTTCCGGTCCTCCTGGGTCACTGATTATCTCCCAATCCCGTGTCCAAGAAAACCGGATCCACCTCAGGGCCGGATGGGTATATTATTTCCAGGGCTAACCGATTCGGCTAAAATGACAGAGACTTAACGGCCAGCTTATGATACCCTGTCAAACAATTAGCTGAAAGCTAACGGCTGAAAGCTGATAGCTGGGGAGCATTAATGGACGGACTGCCGGCCATCACCAAGCCCCAAGGCTACGTGGTCATCCACGGGCATTTCTACCAGCCGCCCCGGGAGAACCCCTGGATCGAAGAGGTGGAGGTGGAGGCCAGCGCCCATCCCTACCACGACTGGAACGCCCGCATCACTGCCGAATGCTACGGTCCCAACGCGGCGGCCCGCATTTTCGACAGCCAGCGCCGCATCCTGGATATTGTCAATAACTATGAGCATATCAGCTTCAACTTCGGCCCCACCTTGATGAGCTGGCTGGAGTTAAAGGCTCCCCTGGCCTACCAGCGCATCCAGGAAGCCGACCGCCGGAGCCATGCCCGCCTGGGGCACGGCAACGCTTTGGCCCAGGCTTACAACCATGCCATTTTGCCCCTGTTGAATTCCCGGGATCGGGAAACCCAGGTCATTTGGGGCCTTAAGGACTTCCGCCACCGCTTTGGGCGGCCCGCCGCGGCCATGTGGCTGCCGGAGACCGCGGTGAATTACCCCACCCTGGCAACCCTGGCGGATCACGGGATGAAGTTCGTCATTTTGTCGCCCTACCAGGCCAAACGGGTCCGGCCCCTCAAAGGCGTCCGGGATTGGCAGCCGGTCCAGGCTCACACTCTGGACACCACCCAGGCTTACCGGTGCTACCTCCCCGACGACAAGGGAGAGGTTTCCCGGCGGCGCCATATCGACGTCTTTTTTTATAACGGCGCGGTGGCCGCGGACATCAGCTTCGGCGACCTGCTCCAGGATTCCAACCGGCTGGCGTTCCGGCTGACGCAGAACCTGACCCCGGGCGCGGCCCGCCCCCAACTGGGCCATGTGGCCACGGACGGGGAAAATTACGGCCACCACAAGAAATTCGGAGAGCTGGCCCTGGCCCACATGGTGGCCCAGGCCTTGCCCAAGCGGGGATTTGCCCTGACCAATTGCGCCGCGTTCCTGGAGTTGGCCCCGCCCCAGATGGAAGTGGAACTGTACCTGGGACCCCAGGGGGAGGGCAGCTCTTGGAGCTGCCCCCACGGCGTGGGGCGGTGGAAGGAGAACTGCGGCTGCGCCACCGGAGGCCTGCCCACCTGGAACCAACGCTGGCGAGCCCCCCTCAAGGGAGCCTTTGACCATCTTAACGCCAAACTGGCAGAGATCTTTGAACACGAAGGGCAGAAATATTTTCCGGAACCCTGGGCGGCCCGAAACGCTTACATCGAGGTCATCCTGGACCGCAGCCCCGGGGCCGTAGCCCAATGGTTCCGCCGGGAAGGCCGGCCGGGCCTTCCAGAGAGCCGCTGGGTGCCGGCCTTGAAGCTATTGGAAATGGAACGCCACGCCCTGCTCATGTATACCAGTTGCGGCTGGTTCTTTGCCGACCTGTCCGGGCTGGAAACCTTGCAGGTGCTGAAATACGCGGCCCGGGCTTTGCAGTTGGGGCAAGACTTCACCCATGAGCCACTGGAGCCCGCCTTTCTCCAGATCCTGGAGCGGGCGGTGAGCAACATTCCCGAAGCCGGCACGGGCAAGCACCTTTATCAGCATCGCATTAAGCCCTTCATCGTGGATTTCCCCAAGGTGGCCAATCAATGGGTGATTTCCTGGCTCAAGGTCCGGGAGCGCCAGTGCCCGGCCCGCATCTACCATTACCAGGCCGAAACCCGGGAGTACGAGTGCAAAACCCAGGGGTCCCTGGAATTCGCCGCGGGCCGCTTGAACCTCACTTCCGGCATCACCCGGGAGCGCCGGGAACTGGCCTTTTTCACCGTTTACCTGGGAAGCTACCTCTACCGCACCCAGGTGCAGAGCCATCTGCCGGCCCCGGATTTCGCCGTCCTGAAACAAGAGCTCTTTGACATCTTAGAAAAGGCGCCGGAAGACCTTATCCCCCAAATAGCCCGGCGGTTGGGAGAGAAATACTACACCGTGCACGATATGTTCCTGGAGGAAAAACATGAGGTTTTTGAGGACCTCCTGGAACACTTCCGGGAGGAGGCCCTGGCCGCCGTCACCCATAATTTCGATGACGCCCGCCCCCTGCTCCGGGCCATGGTGGCCGAAGGCCTGCCTCTGCCTCGCCTCTACCGGGCTTTGGGCGAAATCACCTTGAACCGGCGGCTGGTGGAACTGCTGCGCCGGTTGGAGCCGGAACCCGCGCTGCTGCCGGCTTCTGAGGAGATTCTGGAGTTGGTCCGGGAAACGGAACTCATGGGCTTAAAGCTGGAATCCGGGGAAGGCGCCCAAATTCTGACCCGCATCCTGCACCGGCACCTGAATGACCTGGCCGCCCGGGTGCAGATGGACAAGGTCGGGAAATTGCGGGACTTCTTGAAGCTGGTGAGCCGCATTCCCATCAACCTGGAGTTCACCGAAGCCCAGAATTTCATGTTTGACCTGATGAGCAAGAATTTCCCTGCGGTAGCCGCCCGGACCGCCCGGGATCCCAAGGCCCTGGCCCTGGCCACCCAACTGGTGGAGCTGGCGGAAGCCCTCAATTTCAGCCCGGTGCGCTATATGAAACTCTTGGGGTGAGGGGTCTGGGGTAAGGGGAAAAGAGAAAGCCAGGTTTCAAATAACCGGAATTACCGGAATTACAATAGTTCA
>VGSO01000103.1 GCA_016874945.1 Deltaproteobacteria bacterium | reverse complement strand
TGGCCCAGGAAGAGGAATTGACTGCCGCGGACCTGGATGTGGATTTTATCTCCGGAGAAAACATTGACCTGCAAGGAATCGTCCGGGAACAGATCATCCTGTCCATGCCGCTGAAACCCCTGTGCCACGAAGACTGCCGGGGCCTGTGCCCCGGATGCGGCGCCAACCTCAACCGGGAGGCCTGCACCTGTGAGTCTTAATTGCAATAAAATCACGTGTAACTACTTGACAATGTTTGTCTATTTAACTAACAACTAACAACTAACAACTGTTTTTACGGGAGTCCGTCATGCCTTTACCTAAACGCCGAAAATCCGTTTCCAAAAGAAATATGCGCCGTTCCCACTGGCACCTGACGCCGCCCAGCCTGTCCACCTGCCCCAAGTGCAACGAACCGCGGCTGCCCCACCACGCCTGCCCGTCGTGCGGCTTCTACAAGGGCCGGCTGGTGATCCCCGAGGCCGCGGAATAGGGGCGAATCTGGTAGTCGCCCCAAACCTGGGTTAATTTGGGGGGGCGAACCCAAGGTTCGCCCCTGCATAACCGCCGCTTTTCATTGCGACAATGATATAAGGATCCGCCATGGACTACCTGCTCACCGAAGAGCAGCAGATGCTCCGGGACCTGGCCCGGCAGATCACCAACGAGCGCATCAAGCCCATCCGGGCCGAGCTGGACGAAGAAGAGACCTTTCCCTGGGACATCATGAACGACCTGGCCCAGGCCGACCTCTGCGGCACCGTCATCCCCGAGGAATACGGCGGCCTGGGATTGGGCTGCCTGGAAAACGTCCTGGTCCTGGAGGCCCTGGCCATGGGTTGCGTGGGCGTGGCCACCACCTACGCCGCCAGCTTCCTGGGGGCTTATCCCTTGCTGCTGTACGGCTCCGAGGATCAGAAGCAGAAGTATCTGCCGCCCATAGCCAAGGGCGAGGCCCTGGCCGCGTTCGCCTTGACCGAAGCCCAGGCGGGGAGCGACGCCGGGGCCATTCAGGCCACCGCGGTGAAGGACGGCGACTTCTACGTCCTGAACGGCGCCAAGCAGTGGATCACCAACGCCGGGGAGGCGGAGATTTATACGGTCATCGCGGTGACCGACCGGGTCAAGGGGGCCCGGGGGGCCAGCGCCCTGGTGCTGGAAAAGTCCGACCCCGGAGTCTCTTTCGGCAAAAAAGAAAAGAAGATGGGCATCCGGGCCTCCACCACCCGGGAAATGATCCTGGAAGAGGCCCGCATCCCCCGGGACCGCCTCATCAGCAAAGAGGGCATGGGCTTCATCGTCACCATGAAAACCCTGGACAACGCCCGCCCCGGCGCCGGGGCCCTGGCCGTGGGGTTGGCCCAGGAAGCCCTGGACGAAGCCGCGGCCTTCGCCAAGGAAAGGCACCAGTTCGGAGTGCCCATCATCCACTTCCAGGCGGTGCAGCACCTGCTGGCGGACATGGCTACCAAGGTGGAAGCAGCCCGGGCCTTGGTCTACGCGGTGGCCCGCTACATTGACACCCGGCCCAAGGATTACACCAAGGTGGCGGCCATGTCCAAGCTGTTCCCCACGGACATGGCCATGCAGGTCACCGTGGACGCGGTGCAGGTCATGGGCGGCCACGGCTACATGCGGGAATACCCCGTGGAAAAGATGATGCGGGACGCCAAGATCCTCCAGATCTACGAAGGCACCAACCAAATCATGCGGAATATTATCGGGTTGGCGTTGAATAAAGAATACTCCAAGAAAAAATAGTTTCGAGTTTCGAGTTTCAAGTTATAGCGATTGCCAAAAGTTTTTTCCGATTGTTTTTTGACGTAGGGGCACAGCGTGCTGTGCCCCTGTACCTTGAGCGCGGCTCGCCGTGCCCCTACGGGGAAATTACTTTGGGCAACCCCTATATGTGGTGGGTCAAGGGGTTAATAAGCATCACAAACTTGAAACTCGAAACTATCTTGGCCTTATCGACATCTTCTCAAAACTAAAAACTTGAAACTTGAAACTCGAAACTTGTCCGGTTCCATGCTCAAAATAATCGTTTGCATCAAACAAGTCCCCGAGACCCAGGACGTGCGCCTGGACCCGGTGACCCATACCCTGAAGCGGGAAGGGATCAAGTCCATTATTAATCCCTTTGACCTGTATGCGGTGGAAGAGGCGCTGCGGGTAAAGGAGGCGCAAGGGGGGAAGGTGACGCTGCTCACCATGGGGCCGCCCCAGGCCGAGGAGGCCCTGCGGGAGGCCTTGGGCTACGGGCCGGACGCGGCGGTATTGCTGTCTGACCGGGCCTTTGCCGGCGCGGACACCTGGGCCACCGCGCTCACTTTGGGCCGGGCCATTGAGAAGCTGGGCGGCGCGGACCTCATCTTCACCGGCAAGCAGGCCATTGACGGCGACACCGCCCAGGTGGGGCCGATGCTGGCGGCAATTTTGAATATTCCTTTTGTGGCCTGGGCGCGCAAACTTACTTTTACCGATAACAACCGCCTCCAAGTGGAACGGATGATGGACCACGGCTACGACGCGGTGGAGGTGGAACTGCCGGCCCTGATTACCGTGGTCAAGGAGATCAACGAACCCCGGATGCCTTCCTTCAAGGCCAAACTCAAGGCCAAGAAAGAACCCATCCCCGTCTGGGGTTTGAATGACCTGGGCTTTCAGCCGGAACAAGTGGGCCTGGCCGGGTCTTTCACCCAGGTGGTCAAGGTCTTCCCGCCCCCGGCCCGGGGCCAATCGGAAACCTGGGAAGGCCCGGCCCCGGAACTGGCCGCCCGCCTGTGGCAACGGCTTAAAGAGATGGGAAGGAGTTGATACCTGGGGGGAGGCCAGAGGGGGCCTTTCACAGGCTGGAAAGCCTGTGCCACCGGCCCCTGCCCCCTCTCCCAAGCCCTCTCCCCCAACCCCTTAAAAGGGGTTGGGAGGGGAGCTTGAGGGGAGATGTGGAACAGCCGCCCTCGGCTGTTCGTGCACAGGCGAGGGCGCCTGTGCTAGATTGTCCCCCGGCCCTCCCCTCAAAATAACAAGTCCGATATGAGCCTAATCTTCTACGCCGAAAAGTGCACCGCCTGCGGGCAGTGCGTGGACGTCTGCCCCTTCGGGATTTTGCGCCTGGAGGGGGGAGCGTTGAGCATTGCCGAGGGCTGCAACCTGTGCGGGGCGTGCGTGGAGGTCTGCGAGCCCGAGGCCCTGGCCCTACCCGAGGAAGAGTCCCCATCTCCTCGCCCGGAAGTGCCCCCGGACGGCGTCTGGGTCTTCGCGGAGCAGCGCCATGGAGAGCTGGCGCCCGTGGCCCTGGAGCTTCTGGGGGAGGCCTCACGTTTGGCGGGGACCTTGCAAGCCCCGGTGGCCGCGGTGCTTTTGGGGGATAAAGTGGATCACCTGGCCCCTGCCCTGCTTACGGGCGGCGCACAAAAAGTTTACTTGGCGGAGCACCCGCTTCTGGCAGAATTCTTAGAAGAGAGCTATGCCGCGGCCTTGACGGAACTGGCCCAGAAGTTTCAGCCGGAGATCATCCTGGCCGGGGCCACCTACGCCGGCCGGGCTTTCATCCCCCGGGTGGCCGCGGCCTTAAAGACCGGCCTCACCGCCGACTGCACCGCGTTCGCCATAGACCCGGAAAAGCGCTTGCTGCTCCAGACCCGGCCCGCGTTCGGGGGCAACATCATGGCCACCATCATCACGCCCCGGACCTATCCCCAAATGGCCACCGCCCGGCCCGGAGTGTTTAAAGCCCTGAAACCCGCCTCATCCGGGGAAGCCGGCTCTATCACCGGCCAGAGGCCTGTGCCACTCAATAATTTGGTGGCTGGGGAGATTATTCGGGTAGAATTGGAGTCTTTGAAAACTTCTCCTCAAAGCCGATTTATCAAGACCGTGGCCGAAATCAAGGAGCGGGTCCCCCTGGGGGCCGCGGAAGTCATCGTCTGCGGGGGCCGGGGTCTCAAAGAGGCCAAAAATATCAAGCTCCTGGAAGAACTGGCCGACCTCCTGGGGGGCGCGGTGGGCGCCACCCGGGGCGCGGTGGACGCGGGCTGGATCCCATACGCCCATCAGATCGGCCAGACGGGGAAAACCGTGGCTCCCAAGCTTTACATCGCGGTGGGCCTGTCCGGCGCGGCCCAGCACCTGGTGGGCATGCAATCCTCGGACTTCATCGTGGCCATCAACAAGGACCCCCACGCGCCCATCTTCCAGGTGGCCGACATGGGCCTGGTGGGGGATTTGTTTGACATTGTCCCGGCCCTGATTCAGGAGATTAAGAAGGACAAGGGATAGCGGGCAGGAATTAGGTTTCAGGTTTCAGGTTTCAGGTTTTAGGGAATAGGGAATAGGCAAAAAGGAGGTTAGCGGGTTAGCCAACTGCCGAACCGCCAAACCGCAAACAAGGAAAAGGCATCAAAATACTTAGAACCGAGAACCGAAAACCGAAAACTGTTTTTTTGACTTCAGGCATTATGAACCTTGCAAAAAATCTTTCTTTTTCTAAAATTTCGTTTTATGAAATACCATTGCCGGGGAATTGATGTCTTGCCCGGCAATAATCTTGTGCTAATCTTGGCAATCTGTGGATAGCGATATGACGGATTTGCAGGTGGCGCTCATAACCGGCGCGGCCCGGGGCATCGGCCGGGCCATCGCCCTGGAACTGGCCCGGCCCGGCCTGGTCATCTACCTGAACGACGTGGTCCTGGGGGACGATGCCAACCTGACCCAATCCCAGGTGGAAGCCAAGGGCGCCCAGGCGCACCTCATTGAGTTCAACGTGGCCGACGGGGCCGCGGTCCAGGCCGGTATTGACCGGATCGTCAAAGAAAGCGGCCGCCTGGACATCCTGGTGAACAACGCCGGCATCACCCGGGACAACCTCATCGTGCGGATGAAGGAAGCGGAATGGGACGCGGTCCTGGAGGTCAACCTCAAGGGCGCGTTCAACTGTATCCGGGCGGCGACCAAGCCCATGCTGAAGCAGCGTTGGGGGCGCATCATCAACATTGCCTCCGTGGTGGGGGTGATGGGCAACCCCGGCCAGGCCAATTACGTGGCCTCCAAGGCCGGTCTTATCGGACTTACCAAGACCATCGCCCGGGAACTGGCCTCCCGCCACATTACGGTGAACGCGGTGGCTCCCGGGTTCATTCAGACGGAGATGACCGAGTCACTCCCTCAAAACGTCAAAGAAGCAATGCTGGCCCAGATCCCCTTGAGCCGCTTCGGCACCCCCGAGGAAGTGGCTCACGCCGTGGCTTTTTTGGCTTCCGACGCCGCGGCCTACCTCACTGGCCAGGTGATTCACGTGAACGGCGGCATGCTCATGGTTTGAGACCAAAAGGAGGTTAAAGGCTCATGGCTTCAATGGAAGACAAAATCATCGACATAATCGTGGACAAACTGGGAGTGGAGCGTTCCGAAGTCACTCCTGAAGCGGTATTCATCGACGACCTGGGAGCCGATTCCCTGGACCTGGTGGAACTCATCATGGCCATGGAAGAGGAATTCGGCTTCGAGATCGCCGACGAAGAAGCGGAAAAATTGAGGACCGTAGGCGATGTCATCAACTTCGCCAAAGCCCACGCCGGCTGAAGCTGAAACCCTGGCCATCGCCTGCGACCACGCCGGCCACAGTCTCAAGCGGGAAATCATCAAACTGCTCCGGGAACTGCAGGTGCCGGTCACGGACCTGGGCTGCGCCAGCGCCGATGAGTCGGTGCACTATCCGATTTACGGCAAAAAAGTAGTGGAGGCATTGCTGTCTCGCCCCCATTGCCGGGGCATCCTGATCTGCGGCACCGGGCTGGGGATGAGCATCCTGGCCAACCGCTTCCCCGGCATCCGCGCCGCCCTGTGCCACGACATCTTCACTGCCATGATGAGCCGGCGACACAACGACTCTAACCTGCTGGTCATGGGCGGCCGGGTCATCGGCCCGGACCTGGCCAAGGAAATCGTCAAGGCCTGGCTGGCCACCCCCTTTGAGGGGGGCCGCCACCAGGAACGGTTGGAACTTTTAGAACAATTGGCTCGAGAACCTTTTTCCTCAGGAACTTCTTAAATGGAAATGGCGGAATTGGCTCACACCGACCCGGAAATTTACGCGGTCATTGAACGGGAGCGCGAGCGCCAACTGAACAAGTTGGAGATGATCGCTTCCGAAAACTTTGTCAGCGACGCGGTGCTCCAGGCCCAAGGGTCTATCCTGACCCACAAGTACGCCGAGGGCTACCCCGGAAGGCGCTATTACGGCGGCTGCGAGTTCGTGGACACCGCGGAGAACCTGGCCCTGAGCCGGGTCCGGCAGCTCTTCGGCGCGCCTTACGCCAACGTCCAGCCCCACTCCGGCACCCAGGCCAACATGGCCATTTATTTCGGCTTTCTAAAGCCCGGGGACACCATCATGGGCATGGACCTGGCCCATGGGGGGCATCTCAGCCATGGGGCGGCGGTGAACTTCTCCGGGCGGCTTTATCGCACCGTGAGTTACGGCGTGGACCGGCAGACCGAGGAAATTGACTTCGGCGCTATTTCCGAGCTGGCCCGGCAACACCGGCCCAAGATGATCATCGCCGGGGCCAGCGCCTATCCCCGGATCATCGACTTTGACCGCTTCGCCGCGATTGCCCGGGAAGTGGAAGCTTACCTCCTGGTGGACATGGCCCATATCGCGGGGTTGGTGGCCGCGGGGTTGCACCCCAATCCGGCGCCGGTCTCGGACTTTGTCACTTCCACCACCCACAAGACCCTCCGGGGCCCCCGGGGCGGTATCATTTTGGCCCGGCCAGAATACGGCAAAACCCTGGACAGCCAGATCTTCCCGGGGATGCAGGGCGGCCCCTTGATGCACATCATCGCGGCCAAGGCCGTGGCCTTTAAGGAAGCCCTGGCGCCGTCCTTCAAGCGGTACCAAGAACAGATTCTGGCCAACACCCGCACCCTGGCCCAGGAATTCCTGAAACGGGGCTACCGCCTGGTCGCCGGCGGCTCGGATAACCACCTTGTCCTGGTGGACCTCAGGCCCACGGGCCTCACCGGCGCAGTTGCGGAAAAGGCCCTGGATCGGGCGGGCATTACGGTGAATAAGAATTCCATTCCCTTCGACCCCCAGTCCCCCAAAGTGACCAGCGGCATCCGGGTGGGGACCCCGGCTTTGACCACCCGGGGGATGAAAGAGCCGGAGATGGAGGTTATCGCGGACCTTATGCACCAGGCCCTCGACGCGCCGGAGGATGGGGCCCGGCTGGATAAGCTCCAGGCCCGGGTGCAGGAGTTTTGCCGCGGTTTTCCGCTCTTCGCCGATGAATGGTTATCCTGATTCACCCTAAGCAAGCCTGAAAAGCTTGATTTTGTTAAAAGCAAGAACCTTTGCCACGGCAACTATTTGGCCTAACAAATTCTTTTTCCGGTATCGACCTTAAGAGCAGGAGGAACGAGACCATGGGAGCCGTAACCTGCCGTCATTGCGGCGGTAGCACCAAATGCGGTTGCGCATCCTGCCATGTCCTGGTGGGCAGTCAGTATCAATATGGCATGTGTAAGGCGTGCGGTGGGGATGGGCTGGTCACTGTCGCCCCCAACGCCGTAACTTGCCGTCATTGCGGCGGCAGTACTAAATGCGGTTGCGCATCCTGCCATGTCCTGGTGGGCAGTCAGTATCAATATGGCATTTGTAATGCCTGTCGCGGCGTCGGGAGCGTAACTCCCGGGTAAATCAATTAATAAAAAGAACTTGGACGGCGGCTGCCCAGGGGGCGGAAATCCATAGTGAGGGGATTGACGCCGGGTTAGCCGGGAACGATTTGTTCACTCCCCTATTATAGACCGCCATGCGCTGCCCCTTCTGCCACAGCACCAATAACAAGGTCATCGACTCCCGGCCCAGCCGGGAGGCCAACGCCATTAGGCGGCGGCGGGAGTGCCTCCACTGCCAGTGGCGCTTCACCACCTACGAGCAGGTGGAGGAGACCATGCCTCTGGTGGTCAAAAAGGACGGCCGCCGGGAGCCCTACCACCGCACCAAGGTCTATGAGGGGATCAAAAAGGCCTGCGAAAAGCGTCCCGTTTCCATTGACGCCATCGAGAACTTCCTGGACGCCCTGGAAAGAGAAATGCTGGAGTCCGGCCACCGGGAAGTGGCTTCCACCTGGCTGGGCGAACGGGTCATGGATCAGTTGCGCCACTGGGACGAAGTGGCTTACGTCCGGTTCGCCTCAGTATACCGCCACTTCACCGACGCCACGGACTTCATGAAGGAAATCCGCCAGCTCCTGGCCTCCCGCAAAGAAGGGGAAAAATGATTTACCACTAAGACACAAAGACACAAAGAATCACCAAGGAATTCTTTTTCATGTTGGCGGGCTAACCCGCCAACATGAAAACTTTCTTTGTGAACCTTGGTCTTGGTGCCTTATACCAAGTTGCATTCAAAGAGGTATTATTGAGTTTGTCATTCTGAACGGAGCGAAGCGGAGTGAAGAATCTAGATTCTTCGCTGCGCTCAGAATGACAATTCTACTCGTTTGATCGCAACTTGGTATTAGTGGTGAATTATTTGAGCCTCTTGCCAAAGTCATGGTCAAAAGCGGAATCAACGATATTGGGGCGGTTCCCTCCCCCATCAAGGGCATAAGCGCTAACTTAAGGATCATTTGAAAATTGACAGGGTTTCCAAAATATCTAATTGTAACAATCTCTTGCGTGGCGGTTCCCTTAAATCCATCGAGATTTGACGCCAATTTTTCCAACAATGGT
>VGSO01000102.1 GCA_016874945.1 Deltaproteobacteria bacterium | reverse complement strand
CGCCGCGGACTTATCATGACCACCCCTCCTTGTTGCCTTAGCATTTATCCGTAATTAAAGTGACATTTACTGAGATTATGCCGCAGGTCTATCCATTGCGGTCAAAAAAAAGGTTTTGGGACCTTACATCCCAGGTTCAATCCCGAATAGGCTTCTCTTTTTTTGCCAGATCGTCTTGTGGGGGTCAGGATAGCACAAATTTCCCTTAAAATGAATTTTTTTCGCAGATTATGAGCATACCACCCCCTTTGTGAGCAGATTCTTCATGGAGGGGCGACCTAATAAATCCAAGTCAGCACCGCCTTATAGTGGTGGGACAGGGGAAAGGCCGAAGCCACCAAGACACGCGACCTCCGGGATGGTAAGAAACCCTTGCCCCACCTTGATCAAAAGTCGTTGAAATCTTCATAACCGGCGGCTCACTTTATTATAAAGGAAGCTCCACTCATTCTTTCCCGTCCTCGCTCAAAAAGTAGTAGATTAACGGAAAAACTTCGGCGGCGCTCTTATTGATAGAATGAACCCTACTACACCCAAATCCTTTCTGGTGGCTATCTTGCTGACGGCGCTGGTTTTGCCCGGCGCCTCCTGGGGCCAGGTCTGGGCGCCGGTTCCGTCCCCGATGCCGGCTCCCGCCCCCGTGCCGCCGCCCCTTCCACCCGGGCCGGGAGCATCGATCCTGGCGGAAGTGGAAGCCATAATTTACCAGTTCACCAACGAAATTCGAGTGAAGCACAATTTCGCCCCCGTGGCCCGGGACCCGGCCCTGGAAGCCCTGGCCCGGTCCCACTGCCAGGACATGCTGCAGCGCCGGTATTTCAGCCATAATACCCCCGAGGGCCTGGCCCCCCAGGACCGGGTCATGCCGCGTTACCCTTATCAAATCTACCGGCTGGGGGAGAATATCTGGAAGGGCTTCAATCAGTCTCTGGATAACCCCCCAGGTCTGGCCCGCGTCATCGTGGATGGCTGGATGAACAGCCCGGGGCACCGGGACAACATATTCTGCCCCGATTTCACCCATGTGGGCATCGGGGTGGCTGTCGTCGGCCGGGATATCCGGGCCACCCAATTATTTGCCAATCTCAGAGGTTCTAATCCTTTCTGAGACAGTTTCGAGTTTCGAGTTTTTAGTTTTTGAAAAAAAATTGTGATTATTGCATGGCGGCCCCCGGGCCAAATTAGGTCGGCTATTTAGCGGAGATGTCTTTGTTGCGGGTTTTATGTAATATAAAATGAGGCTTTACCAGATAGGCTGAATGCCGGGGGGATTATGCGCAGGTCTTTTGTTTTGATTTTCACCGGATTCCTGCTGTTGGGCTGGTTAACTTCCCTACCGGCCCCAGCCCAGGGCCAGAATCCCGACAAGAAAGGCAAGGCTGCCAAGAGCCTGCCGGTGAAGCTTACGCACCCCAGGGCCTTGGAAAAAGAAGTGTTCCGCCTCACCAACGGGGCCCGGCGGAAAAACCATTTGCCTGCCCTGTTGGCAGAAGGGTCCTTGACCGCGGCGGCCCGGGGCCACAGCGACGACATGATGAAGCGGGAATTTTTCGACCATGTCAACCCCGACGGACTGACTCCCAAGGATCGCTTTGCCAAACACACCGTGGGAGAAGCCAAGGTGGGAGAGAATATTTTCAAAGCCTCCCGCCTGGATCCCTCTGACGTCAAGACCATGGCCCGGCTCATGGTGGATGGCTGGATGACCAGCCCGGGGCACCGGTCTAACATTCTCAATCCTGATTACACCCACCTGGGCGTGGGGGTGACCGTAGCGGGTCCGGAAATCCGGGCCACCCAACTGTTCTCCACGGTGCAGGGAAGGAAATAATCCTGAACCTCCCATGACGGTCCCTTCGACCCCCAGCCGATTTCCCCATGGCGATTGGTCTGCCAGGATCCTGACGGAATGCATCGGGGAGGAACTCCCTCCCTGCCAGTCGGCCTGTCCCCTGGATATTCGAGTGCGGGAAAAGCTGCGCTTCATGCAAGAGGGCCGGATGAATGAGGCCCTGGCCGTGGTCTTGGAGCGCTGCCCTTTTCCCGGCATCCCGGGCCGAAGCGGCTCGCTGCCTTTCCTGCGTCTGCTCCAAGTGCGTTACCCACTGCACTTTCCTGCAAAACTACGTGAGGCAATATCCTTACACGGAAAAGGAGATGGTCCGTCTCCTTCAGGAGCGGGGAAAAGAGGATCCCCTTATTCCCTATTCCTGCCACTACTGCGGCCTCTGCCAGGCGGTGTGCCCCAAGGACCTGCACGCGGGAGAGGTCTGCCTGGACTACCGGGAACGCCTGGTGGACGCCGGGAAAGGCCCTCTGCCGCCGCATATTGGCATCCAGAATTACGTCAAATGGGGGACTTCCCCCACTTTCACCCTCACCCGCCCGGACCCGGCTACGGGTAAAGCCCGGTGGGTTTTTTTCCCGGGATGCTCTCTTCCGGGCTACAGCCCCCACTTGGTGAAGGCAGCCTACGGCTACCTCCGGGAGAAGCTGCCGGAAGTGGGGATCATCCTCAACTGCTGCGGCGCGCCCAGCCACTTGACGGGAGAGACTGCGGTCTTTGAAGGAATTCTGAACCGAGTGGCTGGGGAACTGGAGCGCCTGGGACGTCCGGAGTTGATCGCGGCCTGCACCCACTGCCTGCACACCTTAAAAGATTTCCGGCCGGATATCCGGGTGCGCTCCATCTATGAAGTCATGGCGGAAAAGGGATTGCCGGAAGCCAGCCGGGGCGCGGAGCCGGGTATTTTCAACCTCCACGACGCCTGTGGGGCGCGCCGGGCGCCGCAAATCCACGACGCGGTGCGCCGGTTGCTGCTGGATATGGGCCATGGCGTCGAAGAGATGCCCCACCACCGGGAGCGCACCATCTGCTGCGGGGCGGGGGGCATGGTGGAGGCGGTGCACGCCCCGCTGGCGCAAAAGATGCGGGAGTTCCGCTTATCGGAAGCCAGCCGGGACCTCATCACCTATTGCGCCACCTGCCGGGCCCGCTTCCGGGCCGCGGGGCGCCCGTCGGCCCATTTGCTGGAACTGGCATTAAACTCCGACTGGAACCGGGCCTTGCAGGCGCCGCCTTCCGGGTCCCTGAAGCGCTGGTGGAACCGCGGGCGCTTGAAACAATACTTCCAAAAACTGGTCTGAAAAGTTCCGTAAACTGGGGCACAGGCTTTCCAGCCTGTGCCGGCGCAGGCTGAAGCCTTCGGCTAAAAAACTTTTCATGCCTTGCGGGTGGGCCAACGGCCCATGAGCAACTGCTTTGAAAAGTTCAAGATGCACAGGCTGGAAAGCCTGTGCTACTGAATCCGAGTTTCTGGTTTTTTCGCGAAGATTTTGCCTGTAACACCTTGATATGATTAAAGTAATTAGGTCATTTTTTAGTTTGGTTGCGGCCTTTAGGCCGCGATGTGCCACCAATAATTTTTCATTATTTACGGGTGGGACGCAGGCTCATGAATGACTGTAAAGAAAACATGGGCAGGAAAAGAGAAAAGTGAGGCTGATACCGGTAGTAATGATATGAAACTCAAAACTCAAAACTTGAAACCTGAAACTTGAAACTCACCTCTGTCCCGGCGCCAGGGCCATTAGCCCGGCCCCGGCGTGGAGCGCCGCGGCCAGATAGAGCACCGGCAGCAGGCCCCACACCGGTAGAACTATTAAGCCCACTCCCAAGGCGCCCAGAGTGGCGCCCAGGAGATCTGCGGCGTAAAGAACGCCGCCTTTGCCCCGGACGTCCGGGGCGGCCTGAGCCCAAAGAGCCGCGCTGAGGGTGAAGACCCCGCCGCCGGCCGCCCCGGCCAGGACTAAAATCACCGCATGTCCCGCCAGGATCAAGCCTTCCCAGTCTGGGAGGGTTAATCCTGACAACTTGGGCAGAACTAAAGCCAAGAGCGCCGCCAGCCCGGCCAGCCCGGCCTGAAGTCCGGCCAGGTGAAGGTCCCGGGGCCTAGTCCAGTGGGCCCATGCTGCCCCCGCCCCCATGCCGGCCATGAAGGCCGCGAATAAAATGCCCATCTGGCGGTAGAGATAGCCCTGGTGAATCTGGTAAAGTATGAGCACCACCAGCTCCAGGGCCATGGCGCCCAGGCCCATCACCAGAACCTGGTACAGGTAATGGGAGCCGGGGCGGCGGCGGCACAGGACCGCGGCTAACAGTCCCATCAGTCCCCCCCCGACCCAGGGTAAATAAGCCGGCAGGCGGCTCAAACCCAACCACAGGTCTTTCAATGGCAAACCCTCCCGGAGGCTGCCCAGGGCCAGGTCGTAAAAATAACATCGGGGATTGAGGTCCGTGTTCACCTCGAAAGGGTGCTGTCTCAGAACCTGTTTCAGGTATTCCAATCGGGGCGGTGAGAGGTCAAAAAGAAAATAGTATTCCCTGACATAGGAAAGCTCTAACCCCCGCGCCTGCAGCCGGGCCGATAATTCTTTAGGGTCGGCAATCAAAGTTCCGGGGGTGACGGAGGCAAAAAACCGCACCCGTTCGCCGGGGAAAGCCAGGACCTGGGGGAAGACCTGCTCCAGGGTATGCCGGCTTACGGCCAGGTACGCGGCCCTGAGGGGCGGCAGGCTGGCTCCGGCCCCGGCCAGGGAAAAGCTGAAAACCCCGTGAGGTTCCAGACGATTGGCCGCCAGTTGGAAAAATTCCCGGGTGTAGTAGCGGTTGAGCTGGGAGCTAACCGGTTCCGGGAGAGCCATGAGGATGACATCGTAGCGTTCCCCGGTCCGCGCCAGGAAGCGGCGGGGGTCCTGGAAAATGAGGCGCAGACGGGGGTCGCCCTTCAACCCGGGCGCCTCGCCCAGCAGTTCCTGGGCCAATTTCACCAACTGGGGATCCGGTTCCAGGTAGTCCAGGCGGGTGATGCCGGGAGTCTTGAGGATTTCCGGCGCCAGACCCGCGGCGCCGCCTCCCAGGAGGAGCACCCGGCGGGGCCGGGGGTGTTGCAGGAGGCCCCACTGCACCTGGTGTTCGGCGGTGAAAGGGTCCGGATAGGTGAAGTGCCACAGGTTATTGGCGAGAAAGCTAAATTGCTCCGCTTCCCGGTTGGCTGTGAGCAGGGCGTAGGGGCTGTCCACCGTGGCAGCCACCTGCCTCCCAGGCCACTGCCATTGGCGGCTCACGGTCTCCAGCCGGGGGGTAAACAGCAGGGCAATCCCCAGGAGCAGAATATTCAACCCGAAGCCCAACCTGGGCATGACCCCTGGGGGACGGGAGAGCCACCAGGCGGCCAGGGACACCAGCAGCCCGGCCCCCAAACTTAAAAAGAGATTAGGGAAGCGGCCGAACAGGAAAAGCTGGAGGACCGCAACTCCCAGGGCCGCGCCCAGGGTTTCCAGATAATAGACCCGGCCGGCGGGTTCCCCCGGCTCCTGGGCCAGGACCTGGCAGGCCCGGGGGAAAAAGTGGCCCGAGATCAGCCCCAAGGGGGCCACCAGGGCCAGGAAAATTAACAGGGAGGCGAGGGGCGGCAGGGCCCGGCCCGGAGGCCAAATCCCCAGGGAAGGCAAGGCCCGGGCCGTCAGGAGGGTGGCCGGCAACAGCAGTCCCAGGAAATTCAGGTGGGCGGCCAAGAGGGCAGGGGTGGCCTCGGATTTGGTGAGGCGTCCGCCCAGGAAGCTTCCCAGGCCGGTCCATCCCAGCCAGCACCAGAGCCCCAGGGCCAGCTTCAATTCCTGGCCTTGGGCCAGGACCAACAGTTCCCGAAGAACCAGAACCTGGGCCACCAAGGTCCAGGCGCCGTAGGCCAGGATTATTCCTGCGATTCGGGAGAAGGGTAGGGGCGGGGGCATATTAGCAGTCAGAGGTCAGCTATCAGCAGTCAGCTTTTTAAAGGATTTTTTTGGCTGAAAGCTGACAGCTTTAAGCTTACTCATTCAATATTATAGCGCCGCAGTTTTTCCCGCAGGGTCTTACGGTCGATGCCCAAGGCCCGGGCGGCTTCGCTCTTGTGGCCGTGGCACCGCTGGAGGGTCTCCAGGATGTGGTCCCGCTCCAGGTCCCGCAAGGAAGAGGCGGATGACCCGGAGGCCGCGGAGGGGGTGAGAACCGTGCCGGCGAAGACCATATCCGCGGGCTCCAGGTACGGCCCGTGGCTCAAGACCACCAGTCGTTCCACGGTATTTTCCAGTTCCCGGACGTTGCCCGGCCAGTCGTGGCGCACCAGCAAGTCCATGGCTTCCGGGGAGATGCCCCGGATGTTTTTCCGCACCTTGATGTTGTATTTGTCCAGAAAATGGTTGACCAGCAAAGGAATGTCGCTTTTGCGCTCCCTGAGGGGGGGCATCTGGATGAGCACCACATTGAGGCGGTAAAACAGGTCTTCCCGAAAAGTGCCGTCCTTGATGGCCCGGGCCAGGTCCTTGTTGGTGGCGGCAAGGATGCGCACGTCCACGGTGATGACCCGGTGGCTCCCCACTTTGGAGATTTTGCGCTCCTCCACGGCCCGGAGCAGTTTGGCCTGGACCTCCAGACTGATGTTGCTGATTTCGTCAAAGAAGAGGGTGCCGTTCTGGGACATTTCGAACTTGCCGATCTTATTGCTGTCGGCGCCGGTGAAGGAACCCTTGACATGGCCGAAGAGCTCGCTTTCGAACAGGGTCTCCACCAGGGTGCCGCAGTCCACGGTGATGAAGGGGCGGCGGTTCCGGTGGCTGAGATGATGGATTTTATGGGCCACCAACCCTTTGCCGGTGCCCGATTCTCCGGTGATAAGCACCGTGCTGTCCGTGGGCGCCACCCGGGTGACCATGTCCAGGATGCGCTTCATGGACTCGCTTTCGTAAACCAGAATGGCCCGATCTTCCTTGGACTTCAACTCCTGCCGCAGGTAGAGGTTCTCCAGGTCCAGGCGCCGTTTTTCCAAGGCCCGGCCCACCAGGTTGCGCAAGTCTTCGGGGACGAAGGGTTTGGAGAGAAAGTGAAAGGCCCCGGACTTGATGGATTCCACGGCGGATTGGATGGTGCCGTAGCCGGTGATGATGATGACTTCCACTTCCGGGTCCAGGGTTTTGATCTTTTTCAAAGCTTCCAGGCCATCCATATCGGGCATCACCAGGTCCAGGAGGATGACGTCAAAGGTGGCGCGTTCCAGGGTGGACAGGCCCTGGCGGGCGTTGGCGGCCACTTCCACCTGATAGCCCTGGCGGGTCATGGTCTGGAAGCAGGCGTCCCGCATGGCCTTGTCGTCGTCGATTACCAGGATTTGAGCCGGGGCGTCGGTCATAAGCGGATAATTCCTTGACATCATTCTATTAAATACGCGTTTAGGCTGTCAAGGAAGACAGTTCAAAGTTCAAGGTTCAAAGTTAAAAGTTAAAAACCAAAACTTTGAACCTTAAACTTTGAACCTTGAACCTGATCTTTCCCAGATGCCTCGGTTTATGGTAAAAGGAAGTGTGGCTCTTAAGCTGTTCGTTCCCTGTTTCATCGACCAGGGCGCTCCGGAGTTGGGCGAGGCGGTGATAGCCATCCTTAATCGCCTGGGGGCGGCCTGGGAATACCCCCGGGAGCAGACCTGCTGCGGCCAGTTTGCCTACACCCTGGGGGATTTTGCCACCGCCCGGCGCCTGGCTCGCCATTTCCTCCGGGTCTTCGGGGAAGGGGAAGTCCTCTGTCCCAGCGCTTCCTGCGCCTACATGGTGCGGCAAGGCTATCCTCTAGTAATGACGGATTCCCGGGAACGACGGGAAGCCGCGGCGCTGGGGGCGCGGGCGTGGGAGCTGGGCCAATGGCTGGCGGCCCGGGGCCCCCTTCCCTGGACGCCCCGCTTTAAGGGAACCCTGGTGCTGCACCGATCCTGCAAGGCCAGGCAACTGGGGGTATTGGGGGCTGCGGCCCAGGTTCTGTGCCAAGTGTCCGGGCTCAAGCTCCTCGCCCTGTCGCCCTATTATACCTGCTGCGGCTTCGGCGGCGGCTTTAAATTCCAGCATCCGGAGCTGTCCCGGCTCATGGGGGAAGACTACCTGGAGGCGTTGCGGGCCACGGGCGCTCAAGGGCTGGTGTCCTTGGATTATAGCTGCTTGTTGCACCTGAAAGACGTGGCCGCGGGTAAGGGTTGGGACTTGGAGTTTTATCACTTGGTGGAGATTATCAGCCAATGATAAAACCATTGCGCCTTGGCGGGAAAAGTTCTAGGGATTTGTTCATGTTTAAAGAGATGCCTTTCTGGGGCCAACTGCTCATGGTGGGCCTACCCGGCCCCCGGCTGGACCAGGTGGCCCGGGAACTGGTGCGGGACCTCCGGGTGGGGGGGGTGATTTTATTTGCCCGAAATATCGAAAGCCCGCCCCAGGTCTGGGAACTGACCCGGGACCTGCAGCGGGAAGCCCTGGATGCCGGGAACCGCCCTCTGCTCATCGCCGTGGATCAAGAAGGGGGCGTGGTGCAGCGATTCAAAGCTCCATTTACCATTATACCGGCTGCCCGGGAATTGGGAGCCGCAGCCACCCCGGAAGAGGTGGAGCTGCTGGCCCGAAAAGTGGCCCGGGAGTTGGCCCTGGTGGGGATAAATATTAACCTGGCCCCGGTCCTGGACGTGGCCCGGGGGCCACGGTGCCCCTTGTGGGACCGTTCTTACAGCCCGGACCCGGAGCGGGCGGCCCTGTTGGGAACCGCGGCCATCCGGGGCTACCTGGCTGGGGGAGTCATCCCCACAGCCAAACATTTCCCCGGCCTGGGGGACACCGTCGTGGACTCGCACCAGGACCTGGCCCTGGCGGAGTCGGGCCAGGCCAACCGGGAGATCGACCTGCTTCCCTTCCGCCGGGCCGCGGCCGCGGCGGTTCCCATGGTGATGACGGCCCACCTCCTGGTCCCGGAGTGGGATGCTCTTCGGCCCGCCACCCTGTCCCGGAAGATTTTGCAGGGAAGGCTCCGGGAAGACGTGGGTTTTA
>VGSO01000101.1 GCA_016874945.1 Deltaproteobacteria bacterium | reverse complement strand
AGCCCACATGGCCCAGGGCGTCACCCTCATGGACCCGGAGTCCACCTACATCGAATCCCTGGTGGCCATTGGGAAGGACACGGTGATCTACCCCAACGTCTATCTCCAGGGCCGCACCGAAATCGGGGAAGGCTGCCTGATTGAACCCAACGTCAAAATTTCCGACTCCCACTTGGCCCCCGGCGTGGTGGTGAAGATGGGAAGCGTCATCAGTGAAAGCCGCCTGGCCGCCCAGGTCCAGGTGGGACCTTACTCCCACCTGCGCCCCTGGAGCGACCTGCGGGAAGGCGCTCGGGTGGGGAATTTCGTGGAAGTGAAAAAGTCGGTGCTGCACCAGGGGGTCAAGGCCAACCACTTAACCTATCTGGGTGACGCCGAGATAGGCCCGGGGGTCAACGTGGGGGCCGGCACCATCACCTGCAACTACGACGGGGTCCACAAGCACCCCACCATCATCGAGGAAGGGGCCTTCATCGGCAGCAACACCGCCCTGGTGGCCCCGGTGACCATTGGGGCCGGGGCCTATGTGGGCGCGGGGTCCACCATCACCAAGGACGTCCCCCCGGGGAAGCTGGGAATTTCCCGGGCCCGGCAGGTGAACCTGGAGCGGCGGAAAACCGGGGTGAAAAAGGAAAGGCTTCAAGACTCAGACCCCCTCAACTCCCAAGCTCTTTCCCTTTTGCTCACTGACCTGGGGCTGGGCTGCGCTAAAGAAGACCTGGAGGAACTGGTCAAGACCTTGGTAACGCACGCGGTCCGGACGGTGGGCGACTTCCGGAAAATCGCCACCCGCCCTCACCTGGAATTGGTGAAAAATATGTACCTGGCCACCGAGGGACAGGATCCCAGCAATTATGAGATGGTGGCCAACCTGGCCCACCTGGCCGGCGCCTTGAGTAAGTAGGGATTGGAGGTCAGGTTTCAGGGGACAGGGATTAGGGGACAGGGATCAGGGTTAATGCTGTTTAATTGAAAAAGTCATTGGACGGCGGCAATTCCCCCCGTTGGAAAAGAGGGGTGGGGGATTTTTAGTGAGAATGCCGCCGGTTGAGAATCCATGCCGGTCTCCCAATCCTGCACTAATCCAAAGCGGCCCGGGTTCTATTATGTTCTGAGAATCTGGTGGGCTTTGGCCCTGGCGGGATGGGCCGTCGCCATCCTGCCCGGATGCGAGGCCCCCAAGGGGCCGCCCCGGGAAGGAGCAGTGGCCCAGGTGCTGGACGGCGACACCGTGGTCCTGGCGGGAACCGGCCATAAGGTGCGCCTTTTGGGCATCGACGCCCCGGAGATGGAACGGGAAGGCCAGCCCGCGGAGTTCCTGGCCCATCAGGCCCGGGCGGAATTGGACCGGCTGACCCGGGGCCAAGAGCTCCGGCTGGAATACGACCAACTGCGCTATGACCACTACGGCCGCACCCTGGCCTACCTCTTTTTACCCTCCGGGGCCATGGTCAACTCGGAGATGGTGCGCCAGGGGCTGTCCCATGTGTATTCCCGCCCTCCCAATGTCCGTTTCCGGGACGCGTTGCTGGCCGCCCAGCGGGAAGCCCTGGAAGCCCGCCGGGGCATCTGGCAGAAAAGGCTGAAGCAGGACGAACCCCACTACCTGGTCAACCGCAACTCCCTGATTTTCCACCGGCCCAACTGCGCCCTGGCCGCCAAGATGGCCCCGGCCAACCGGATGCGGCTGGATTCCCTGAAAGAGGGATACCTACAGGGCTTCAGCCCCTGCCGGTCGTGTAAGCCGGGGGGATAAGGGATGTTGTGAGGGAGGGGCCAGGGGCCGATGGCCCCTGCCCCCTCTACAAACTCCCTCCCCCAACCCCTTAATACCAAGTTGCCATCAAACCGTTAGGGGCGGGATCACCCCGCCCGTGGCGCGATGCCAGCAAATGGCGGGCGGGGAAACCCCGCCCCTTGTATCTTATACCAAGTTGCATTCAAAAAGGTATTATTAAGTTGTCATTATAAACGGAGTGAAGTGGAGTGAATCTAGATTCTTCGCTACGCTCAGAATGACAATTTTACTCGTTTGACCGCAACTTGGTATTATACCGTGTCCGCTTTCAGGTGCAACAAACTCAACCTGTAACTTATTGATAAATCTTATTTATTTTAACCGAAAACCGTAGACCGAAAACCGAAAACGGTATTAATCCTATGCCAATGTTTGACGGCAACTTGGTATAAGGCGGATGGAATAAGGTCGTGGCGGGTCTGTTCAAACACGGCGGCCACGGCCCCCTTGCAGGGGGTGGGGAGGGGAGCTGGAGGGGAGGGCGGGGGATTGGTTATCCCCCGGGCCTCCCCTCAAAATACTTTGCCCCTTCATGCTCCAGCAGCCAGCGTTTGCGGTCCAGGCCGGAGCTGTAGCCGCCCAGGGAGCCGTCGGCCGCGATGACCCGGTGGCAGGGGATGATGATGGGGATGGGGTTGGCGCCGTTGGCCTGGCCCACGGCCCGGAACCCTTTGGGTTTGCCTACACGGCTCGCCAGTTCTTTGTAAGAGATGGTGGTCCCCCAAGTAATTTTCCGCAGTTCCTGCCAGACCCGGAGTCGAAAAGGAGTGGCATGTTCAAGGTTGAGGATTAAAGAAGAGAAATCTGTGCGCGTGCCAGAAAAATAATGGGCAAGCTCTTTTTGGGTCGCGGTTATTACCGGAGTCAGGGAAGCAGGTGGAGGGTTCTCTGCCAATATCAAGTCCGGGGTTTCCCCGATAAAATACAAGGCCGCCAGTCCGCGGATGGTAAAAAAAAGATTAATGGCCCCCAACGGGGTCTCAGGAACTCGGACAAGCCACTGGGTGTGAGGGGGACTTCTTTTTCTCATTTTGACTCCTGCGTTTAGGTTTCGGTCCGGCGCGATAGAACCGCAAACCACATGTTTTCATCCAGGGTTTTGATGAGTTCCAGGGGCGTGTTTTGCATTTTCGCCACAAACCGATTTAGCTGGGTCCCCAAGAGGCCGGAAAAGATAAACCATTTGCGGTGGAAAAATTCCGGAATTTCCAGGAGATCCAGGAGCACGTCCAGATGGATATTGACCAGGGCCAGTTCGCCCGGAATATAAGCAAAGTCCCGGGCATCCCCCTGGATCAGGAGCATCTCTCCCTCCCGGCGGCTATGGCGGACATTGCGGGCCGCCACCCGCACCGCCAGTTCGTTGTACTCCACCGCCACCACTTGCTTGGCCCCCAGGGTCAGGGCCGCCAGGGCCAGGATGCCGGTCCCCGATCCCAGGTCCAGGACTTGTCGGGGGGTATCTTGCTCATAGACTTCCCGGAGCAGCTGCAAGCAGAGGCGGGAGGTGGGGTGATAGCCGGAGCCGAAGGCCAGGCCCGGCTCCATGCGAAGCAATATCTCACCGGGACCGGGTTGGGGGTCCTCCCAGACGGGGCAGAGGTGGAAGCCGGCCACGCTGGTGGGTTTGAGAGCCTGGCCCGCCTCCCAGTCGGCGTAATTGAGGACGGTTTCCGAGGAATAGCGTCCCGCGGCTTGCGCGGCCAGCCAGACCTTCACTTCACCTTCCCGGCCCCGGCTAAAGAACAGGTAAGTGTAATCCCCTTCCCGCCAGCAACCCAGGAAGTCATTACCAGTCAGGGCCGGAGGCGGGTTGACTTTGCCTTCGATTTCGTACACAAAGATTTTGTCCGGCGGCGGCATGGTTGACCTAGTTGTCAGTAATATGCTCCATAATTCTAACCACAGAGATAGGGAGAGCACAGAAAAAAATAGGAAAACAGGTACCCACAATTATCGCAGACCAGAACAATATAATTAAATGAACGACGGCCACCACCTAAAGCTGATGGGAGTTTGCCCCAGGCTATAAATTCTTGGGTAAAATCGCCATCTACCAAGGTAAAATCTTCCTGCCCGCAAGCCGGCCAGGTTAATATGGCCTTTTTGTCCTTGAGTATGTTGATGATTTCCTCAGAGGTCATTTCAAACTTATCCCTTTCCAATTTCATGACACGGACAAGAAATTCGGTCAATATTTTCCGGATAAAATATTTAGGAATAAAAATGGACCTCCACCCGCGGCATAAGGCCCTTGAATTTTATAAATTCTTCAGGTTAATATTATTAATTCAATCCTATTCCTCACAAACCGCGGGATTAGATTATGGAACTCAAAGGCAGGGTGCACAAATTCGGGGATGACATCAACACCGACGAGATCATCCCCGCCCGGTATTTAAATACTTCGGATCCCAAGGAATTGGCCAAGCACGCCATGGAGGACGCGGACCCGGATTTCGTCAATAAAATGAAGCCCGGGGACTTCATCGTGGCCGGGAAAAACTTCGGCTGCGGCTCCTCCCGGGAGCATGCGCCCGTGGCCTTAAAGGCCGCGGGGCTGGCCGCGGTCATTGCCGGCAGCTTCGCCCGCATCTTTTACCGCAACGCCTTTAACATGGGTCTGCTCATTCTGGAGTGCCCGGAGGCCGCGGCGGCTCTGAAAGGGGGGGATGAAATCCGCGTGGATCTGGACACCGGCGAGATCACCGATCTTACCACCGGACAGCGATTTTCCAGCCGGCCCATCCCGCCCTTTATGCAGAAATTGCTGGCCGACGGCGGTTTAATGGCTCACATCAAGAAATATCTGGAGGCTGTGGCATGAGTTATCGCATCGCAGTGATTCCCGGGGATGGCACCGGTCCGGAAGTGGTGGCCGAGGGCCTCAAAGTGCTCATGGCCGTAGCCGGCCCCGGGGGGATAGATTTTGAATTCCATTCTTATGACCTGGGCGGTGATCGGTATCTAAAGACCGGGGAGACCCTGCCCGACTCGGTCCTGGCGGAGCTGCGCCAGTTTCAGGCCATCTACCTGGGCGCCATCGGCCACCCCGACGTGCAGCCCGGCATCCTGGAAAAGGGGATTCTCCTCCGGGCCCGTTTTGAGCTGGACCAATACATCAACCTAAGGCCCGTGATCCTCTATCCCGGCGTGGACACCCCCCTCAAGGACAAAGGCCCCCAGGACATTGATTTTGTGGTGGTGCGGGAAAATACCGAGGGCCTGTACGCCGGGGCCGGCGGGCATCTGAAATATGGCACCCCGGACGAAGTGGCCGTCCAGTCCTCCATCAACACCCGCAAAGGGGTTGACCGCTGCCTGAAGTTCGCCTTTGAAATGGCCCGGAAGCGCAACAGGGATAAAAAACTCACCCTGGTGGCCAAAACCAACGTCCTCACCTATGCCTCGGGCTTGTGGTTCCGGGCCTTTGAAGCCATGGCGCCTCAATACCCCGACATCACCACGGATTATGCCCACGTGGACGCCACCTGCATGTGGTTCGTGAAAAACCCCGAATGGTTCGACGTGGTGGTCACGGACAACATGTTCGGCGACATCATTACCGACCTGGGAGCCATCATCCAGGGCGGCATGGGCGTGGCTGCGGGGGGCAACATCAACCCCGAAGGGGTGTCCATGTTTGAGCCCATCGGCGGCTCGGCCCCCAAATATACCGGAATGCAGGTGGTCAACCCCATCGCGGCCATTGCCGCGGCCCAGATGATGCTGGAGACCCTGGGGGAAGAAAAGGCCGCCCAGGACATCGAGGCCGCCATCAAGAAGTGCGCCGCCCAGGACATGAAATCCATGGCCGCGGGCAAGATGGGCCTCACCACCGGACAGGTGGGGGATAAGATCGCCCAATACGCCGCGGACGCGCTGTAGGGTGCGTCTCACGCACCACCCGTAGGGCGCGTAATAGTTCAAAGTTCAAAGTTCAAGGTTAAAAGTTCAGGGGTTAGAGGTCAATTGAAGATGGAAAAAAAGAAGAACTATTCATGAACCCTGAACTAAAAACGCGCAACTAAAAACGCGCAACTAAAAACTAAAAACCAAAAACTCGAAACGTGAAACTCGAAACTCGAAAGAAAGATAAAGATATGGCTCGGAATTATCGTGTCGCAGTAGCCGGCGTCACCGGCGCGGTGGGCCAGCAGATGTTGGCCTGCCTGGAGGAGCGCCAGTTTCCGGTGGGGGAACTGGTTCCCCTGGCCTCGGAGCGCTCCACGGGGAAGACCGTCACCTTTAAGGGCCAGGAAATCCCGGTGCAGGTCCTGGGCCAAGACTCATTTGCCGGGATCGAGATCGCCCTGTTTTCCGCCGGCGGGAGCATCAGCAAGGAATACGGCCCCATTGCGGCCCAGGCCGGGGCGGTGGTGGTGGACAACTCCAGCGCCTGGCGCATGGACCCGGACGTGCCCCTGGTAGTCCCCGAGGTCAACCCCCAGGACATCGTCCAATACAAGAAAAAAGGTATCATCGCCAACCCCAACTGCTCCACCATCCAGATGGTGGTGGTTTTAAAGCCCCTCCACGACGCGGCCCGCCTCACCCGGGTGGTGGTGTCCACCTATCAGGCGGTCTCCGGCACCGGCCAGAAGGCGGTGGAGGAACTGGCGGCCCAGGTCCGGGCGTTGTTCAACCATCAGGAAGTGGTGAAAAAGGTTTATCCCCACCGCATCGCGTTCAACGTCTTTCCCCACATCGACGTCTTCCTGGAGAACGGCTACACCAAGGAAGAAATGAAGATGGTGAACGAAACCCAGAAGATCATGGGGGACCCCAGCATCCGGGTGACGGCCACCACGGTGCGGGTGCCGGTATTTTACGGGCATTCCGAATCGGTGAATATCGAGACGGCCAAGAAGCTCACCCCGGAAGAGGCCCGCAAAATCCTGGAGAAGGCCCCTGGGGTCAAGGTGGTGGACAACCCGGCGAAAAACGAATACCCCATGCCCCTGGACGCCGCGGGTACGGATCTTACCCTGGTGGGGCGCATCCGGGAGGATTTCAGCATCGAAAACGGCCTCAACCTCTGGGTGGTGGCGGACAACGTGCGCAAGGGCGCGGCCACCAACGCGGTGCAGATTGCGGAGATTCTTATACGGGATTATTTAAAATAGTTTCAAGTTTCGAGTTTCAAGCTGGGCGGGTCTTATCTCAATCGAAACTCGAAACTCTAAACTCAAAACTCAAAATGCGCATCATCGGCGGATTCCTGGGCGGCCGGACTTTGGCCCCGGTGCAAGGCCGCATGCGGCCCACCGCCGCCAAGGTGCGGGAGGCCATTTTCAATATCCTGGGAGATGCGGTGGCGGAGGCCCGGGTCCTGGACTTGTTCGCCGGCACCGGCGCTTTAGGGATCGAGGCCCTGAGCCGGGGGTCTAAAGAAGCAGTGTTCGTGGAAGAAGACCCGGCGGCCTTGAAGGTGCTGCGCCGCAACCTAAAGAACCTGGACCTGGTGGAAAAGTCCCAGGTGTTGCCCGTGACGGTGGCCGCGGCCCTGAAAAAATTGGCGGTTCGGGGCGAGGGCTTCGGGCTGGTTTTCCTGGACCCGCCTTACGGCAAGGGAACCGGAGAAGCAACCCTGAAAGCCCTGGCCGCCTCCCGGCTGCTAATGCCCCGCGCCCGGGTGGTGGCGGAGCACAGCCGCCGGGAAAGCCTGCCGGAAGGGTTGGGCCCCTTGCGCCGTACTGACCTGCGGCGCTACGGCGACACCCAGGTGGCCTTTTACCTGGCCCCGGACCACCCGGATATACAGGAGTAAACTTAGACCATGCCCGATATCGCCGTTTACCCCGGCTCCTTTGATCCCATCACCAATGGCCACCTGGACATTCTCCAGCGGGCCTTGAAAATCTTTGATAAGATTATTGTGGCGGTGGCCAAAAATCCGGTGAAAAAGACGCTCTTCACCACCGAGGAGCGCATGGAGATGATTCGCATTTCCTTGCAGGACCACCCCCAGGTGGCCATTGACACCTTCGACGGCCTGTTGGTGAACTATGCCAAGCAGCAGAATGCCCGGGCCATCCTCCGGGGGATGCGGGCGGTCACCGACTTTGAATATGAATTTCAGTTGGCCATGATGAACCGCCGCCTGGAGCCGGAAATCGAGACGGTATTCCTGATGACCGGCCTGCGGTGGGTGTTCCTCAGTTCCAGCATCTTGAAGGAAGCTGCGGTGCATGGCGGGAACATCGAAGGCATGGTGCCGGAAATAGTGTTTCACCGGCTGCGGGAAAAGTTCGGACTGGAGTGAGCCCAAGGTGCGCATCGGAGTCATTGACGGCCAGGGAGGCGGCATCGGCGCAGCCATTATCAAGCGCCTGAAAGAGGTCTATCAGGAGGACCACGAAGTCATCGCCCTGGGGACCAACGCGGTGGCCACCGCCCAGATGCTCAAGGCCCGGGCCAACCGGGGGGCGTCGGGAGAAAACGCCATTGTCCGCACCGTGCCCACCCTGGATGTCATCCTGGGGTGTCTTTCCATCGTGCTGGCCAACTCCATGATGGGGGAAGTGACGCCGCGCATGGCCGAAGCCATCGCCTCGGCGCCGGCCCCCAAGATCTTGCTGCCCCTGACCCAGGAACGGGTGGAAATCGTGGGCCTGGCTCCCGAGCCTCTCCCCCACCTGGTGGAAAAAATTGTCAGCCAACGGCTAAAGGAGTTGATTAAACATGTGTGAAGCTGCCGCGTATATCTTGAAGGATGGGAAAGAAGAATTGCTCCTGGCGGATGTGGACGTCATCGAGCCCGATGGGGAATACTTGCGCCTCATCAGCATCTTCGGAGAACAGAAGACCGTCAAGGCCACCATCCAGAGTCTCAACCTGGTGAACCACAAGGTGGTTTTGGTGGAGAAATAAAGACAGTTTTCAGTTTTCGGTTATCAGTTTTCAGTAAAAGATCAAGGGGCGGTCCGTTGACCCGCCCCTTGATCATTATCACCTAATCCATCAGTCTTTAGTCAGCCTTCAGCCCGGCCCACTCTCTTTGGCCAAAAACCGAAAACTGAAAACTAAAAACTCCAAACTCTCACTTGACCTTCACCCACTTGCCGTTTTGAACCTCCAGGATATAGAGGGCGCTTTTGACGCAGTCGTTTTTCTGG
>VGSO01000100.1 GCA_016874945.1 Deltaproteobacteria bacterium | reverse complement strand
TGTGCTACTGAATCCGAGTTTCTTGTTTTTTCGCGAAGATTTTGCCTGTAACACCTTGATTTAATTAAAGTAATTAGGTCATTTTTTAGTTTGGTTGCGGCCTTTAGGCCGCGATGTGTTACCAATAACTTTTCATTATTTACGGGTGAGCCGCAGGCTCATGAGCGACGGTCCTGAAAAGTTTTTAAAAAGGTGACATCGGCTTTCCAGCCTGTGCCGGGCCTTAAGTGGGGCGGGCCTCCGTGCCAAGCCTCGCCGCCCGGAATAAGCGGCCAATTCAGGCATCCAACTGCGCACCAAGAACAACCAGGTCGAAAAATCCTGGCCGCAACGTCTGAGAGACCTGCCTCCTCCCCGCATCTACACTATCTCGCCCGTGATCGCCGCCACTTCCGCCAACAGCGCTTGGAGCATCTCCTTTTCCGACACTTTGCGCACCGGCTTGCCCTTCTTGAACAGCAGCCCGGCGCCTTTCCCCCCGGCTAGGCCCACGTCCGCCTCCCGGGCCTCCCCGGGGCCGTTGACCACGCAGCCCATGATGGCCACCTTGATGGGGGTGACGACATTGAGGAGGTGTCGCTCCGCCTCTTCCGCCAAGGCAAAGAGGTTGACGCGGCAGCGGCCGCAGGTGGGGCAGGAGATGAGTTCCACCCCCCGCTCCCGGATGTGGAGGGCCCTCAATATCTCATAGGCCACCCGCACTTCCTCCGCCGGATCCCGGGTGAGGGAAACCCGCAGGGTGTCGCCGATGCCTTCGGCCAGAAGCATTCCTATCCCCAAGGCCGACTTCACCGTGCCGGCGATTAGCCCCCCGGCCTCGGTGACTCCCAGGTGCAGGGGGTAGTCCACCCGGCGGGACAGTTCCCGGTAGGCAGCCACGGTGATGAGAACGTCCGAGGACTTGAGGGAAATTTTAAACTCCTGGAACCCCCAATCCTCGAACTGCCGGACCCAGCGCAGGGCGCTCTCCACCAGGGCCGGGGCGGTGGGCGCGCCGTATTGGGCCAGCAGGTCTTCCTCCAGGGACCCGGCGTTCACCCCTAACCGCAAAGAAACTCCCTGACGACGGCAGGCTTCCACCACCTGGCGGGTCTTTTTGGCGCCCCCCAGATTGCCGGGGTTGATGCGCACCGCGTCGGCGCCCTGGTCCAGGGCCGCCAGGGCCAGGCGGTGGTTAAAATGAATGTCGGCGATGAGGGGCGCGGGGCTGGCTCTTTTGATTTCGCCGAAGGCCTTCACCGCCTTCATATCCGGGACCGCCAGGCGCACGATATCGCACCCCGCGGCCGCCAGCCGCTCCACCTGGGCCAGGGTGGCCGCAAACTGCCGGGTGTCGGTGTTGGTCATGGACTGCACCGCCACCGGCGCGCCGCCGCCGATTTGCACCGGCCCCACGAAAATGGCCCGGGTGGGCCGCCGGGTGATGGTTAGGTCAGGGGCTTTATTTGCCATAACTGGTTAAAATTCTAACGGAAGCTCTAGCGGGAAGCAAGAAATTAGCTGTTGGCTGTTGGCTGTTAGCTATTGGTTGCAGAAAATTGACCACTAAACGCTGAATGCCAACTGCTAACTGCTAACCGCCAACCGCTAACTGCCAAACCGGGGCGGGCGCTTCTCCAGGAAGGCAGTGGCCCCTTCCCTGGCATCCGGGGAAGCGAAGCACAGGGCAAAGCCGTCCATTTCCAGGGTGCAGCCGGTGCGCAAATCCACCTCCAGACCCTGGTCCATGACCCGCTTCAGGGTTTTCAGGGCGCCCCGGCTTTTTTCCGCCAGAGAGCGGGCCATTTTGAGGGTCTCTTCCATAAGCGCCGCCCCAGGGAACACCCGGGCCACCAGCCCCATGTTTTTGGCTTCCTGGGCGTCAATGATCCTGCCGGTGAGACACATCTCCTTGGCTGCGATTTTCCCCACCAGCCGGGCCAGACGCTGGGTGCCGCCGAAGCCGGGAATGATCCCCAGGTTGATCTCCGGCTGACCGAAACGGGCTTCCTCCGAGGCATAGATGATATCGCAGGCCATGGCCATTTCGCAGCCGCCCCCCAGGGCGAAGCCGTTCACCGCGGCGATGACCGGTATTTCCAAACCTTCCATTTGGAAGGCCAACTCGTGGGCCACCTCGACAAAACGCCGGGCGGAAAGAGGATCAAGGTCCAGGAAGGCCCGGACATCCGCGCCGGCGATGAAAGCCCGTCCCTGCCCGGTGAGTATCAACACCCGGAGCTGGGGATCAGAAGCCACCTTATCCAAAACCTCCCGAATTTCTGCAAACATCTCCGCATTCAGGGCATTCAATTTCTCCGGACGGTTGAAGGTCAGGGTGGCGATTGAACCCTCAACTTCAAAGAGAATGGTTTTATAAGACATTTTAATTACCTCTCCCTGGTTACTTTTCTGATGATTGGGGAAGTCTTAAGGTTTCTCTTCTGAATCCCCGGCCGGGGCCGAGGTATATAATTGAGGTGGAGCGGGCCTCCGCGTCCCTCTCGGTTAGCTAACCCCGACGAGGCCCCCCTGCCATTTATAATATCTCAGTTGAAAAGGTGGAAAATTGGACGCACCCAATATACCGGATTTCTTGCTATACGCCGCGTCATAAATAATTGCGCATCAATAGGGGCTTCTTCCCACTCATTTTGTCACCCATCCCAAAGACTCGGCCCCGGAAAAAAGCGCGATAAGAGCAAATCCAGGGGCGGCATCCGGCCGTCCACGGATTCCACCATGAGCAACTGTCCTCCGGAAACGGCGGGGATGGTCAACAGGCCGTGGGCGTCGACGGTCACCGGGGTTCCGGGGCCGGTTTTGCTGTTAATCCAATACCGGTAGGTTCCCCGGGGCCGCACCCGGAACCGCTGCAATCTTCTCAGGGTGACGTCCGCGGTGCCCGCGCCCACCAGGCGCACCTGGTAGTAGTGGGGCAGGTCCACGATGGTGGCCGGGTCCCAACTCATGGCGTACAGGTCGTTGATATAGCCCACCTCCCCGGGGTTGACCCCGTAGCCCGTTCGGTTGGTGAAGGCCAGGAAGCTCTGGTTGCGGCGGAAGTTGGCCATCCAGTTCATCTGCACGAAGCATTCATCCGAATGCTCCCCGCCATGGCGAAAATAGAAAAATCCCCGCTTTTGGGCGTCAAACACCGGCTGCATCAAATCGCCCCCCGAAGCCACGGGCGTGGTCAAATCCAGGGCGCCTCCCGTGATGTTGATAAAGGTGGTTTCCCAGGCGGGGTTCCGATAGGTGGTGAGCCACCAGGCCAGGTTGGAGTAATCCCGGGCCGGGTAGGAAGCGCCGGTGTCGTCCCGGATGATGATTCCCTGGGCGGCGGCGCCCACGATATCGTTTTCGAACTGCCTGCGAAACGGGCCCACCGGCGGGGTGAACCGGGCAAACCCGGCGTGGGCGTGGACCGCGGCGAAGACATCCGGGTTGCGCACCCCCAATTGCCAGGCCCCGGTGCCCCCGATGCTAGTTCCGAAGAGATACATCCGGTTGGGGTCGATGGTGACCCCCGGCAAGTGATCCGGGATCAGGGAGGTGTTCATGGCCTCCCGCACGATGCTCATAACCGCCTGGTGGGCCCACATGCGGCACTCCCCGCCCCAATGGGTGCCGAACCACCAGTCGTCTTCATTGCCGGTGGAGGGCTGGTATTGAAAGGAGAGCATCACGAACTGGTATTCTCTGGGGACGTAAGAAGTGATTTCTTCCATGCGGGCGAAGTCGCCCCCCCACTCGTGCACCTGCACCAGCAGCGGCAGATTGGCGCCGGCCGCGCCGTAAAGATTCAGGCGGAAGGACAGGGTTTCCGCGAGCCCTTCGTCGCCCGTGATGGTGCGGTCTGCTTCATACGTTAGGGAGGGTCGATAGTCGTTATCGGAATGGGGGTAGTTGTTAAAAATCCCGGCCGGGTAGGCTGAGGAGACCAGGCTCAGCCAAAGCAATCCACCGAGCAATCCCAATTTTCCTCTCATCTGGTTGCCTCCTTTCCGCCCCTACGGATTAGCCGAACGATGATTCAGCCGCCGGATCACTCTCCCAGCAGCAGCAGTAGGACCGCGGGCGCCGCCGAAGTTCTAAATTCATCCGCGCCGATGTCGATTCCCCTTCCCTGGGGTCGGGTATGGCCGTCAAAATCGTCCGTCAAGCCGGGAATCGGCATCCCCTGGTCCACCACGGTGGGAACCGGTGATTTCAGGTGCAGGTTGCCGGCGGCGGGGTTGACGAACCAGCCTGCCAGGGCCCCGGTGACGTTGTGGGAGACCGTGCCGCTGGCGCCGTCTCGCAACGCAATGGCCCGATTGGTGAGGTTGTTGGCGATCAGGGCGCCGGTGGTGCCCCGAAAGCGGTATTCAATGGCATTGGGATAACTGTGCTCAAAAAAAACGGTGTTATTATACACTTGGGCATCGCTGGCCGTCTGCAGGGAGATCCCCACGTCGGCAAAGCCTTCCGAGGTATCGTGATAGATCATGTTGTTGCGGATAATGCCCCGCACGTGGCCCCGACGCCCCAGGCCGAAGCTGATGCCCCGGTCGCAGTTGATGATGAGGTTCTTTTCCACCAGGGTGTCCTGGGAGTTGGACCAGAAATTGATGGCGGGGTCGGCGTATCCATCTCCGGGCGAGCGGATGCCCCGAAAGGTATTGCGCCGTATGATCCAGTTGCGGGCATTGTGGGCGTCGACTCCGCCTATGTAGTACTGAGGTCCGATGCCCGCGGTGTACTCAAAAAGGCAATCCTCCACGATGCCGTTATCCGAGCCTGCCTCGGGGTGGGCGGAGTCATAGGCCACCTTCACCATCTGCTCGAAGGTGTCCTGGATGACCACATTGCGGATGATGGGAGCATCGGCGTTCAGTTGCCCTTGCAACTGGACGGCGTGCTGGCTGACCCGGCGCAGGGTGACGTCCCGCACCATAAAGTTGGCTCCCGCGACGTTGAAGACATGGGTCACATCACCGGCCATTCCCTGGCCTTCAATGATGACCGCGGCGCGGTTGGCCGAGAGACTGCGCACTGTCACCCCCGGGGCTTCCACCCACAAGGCGTCGGACAAGGTATAGGCGCCGTCTCGCAGTAAGATGGTGGGGTCGCCGCCGGCGTTGGCCTGGATGATGGCTTCGCTCAGTTCCACGGCGGTGGTGACGATGACGTCGGCGCCGGCGGGGGCGCCGGAGAGGCAGGTGGAAAAGAAAACCCAAAAAACCAGCATAGTGCGGGAGGTCATGGTTTATCCTCCTCATACTAACCGTGATTATGCCGCTGGCTTGGCCAGCCCGGTTGAAAAAGGGTTTTGGAACCTTACATCCGGGGGTCGATCCCGAAGAATTTCCTCCTTTTGTAGCTCAATCGTCTTGCTGAATGCAGGATAGCACAATTTTCCCTCAAAATATATCTTATTTTTATTGAACATACCGTCAATACTCAGAAAACCGGCGTCGTGGCAATCTTCCTAACCCGCGGCCATCTGATAGACCCTTTGACGAACCATCTGGACCAAGGAATGTTTCATTGGGTAGGTGAACTCAAGTCTTCCAGGCAATCTTGCCTGAAATAGATGATCCTGAAATGTTCATCTATCTCTCGCACCAGGAGAAAATTAACGTCTGAGGTGATGGTTTTAGATCCCTTGGTGGTAAGGAGATGGCGGTGGGTTATCGGGACCTTTTTGATCAAGCCGTGAGCCCGCAGCAGGCGCAGCTTCCGGGTGACGGCGCTGGATTGGCGGCGCTTTGGCGCGGCCAGGGTCAGGGAGGCCTCCTTGAAGCGAGCGGTCACCTCGAGGACGTATTTGACAAAGCCTTTCAAGAGCCCCCCCAAGAAGGCCAGGCAATAGTCCATGCCCTGGGGATATGACAACCGGCGCAGAGTTCCCCGGAAGACTGAACGATCAAATCCCGACAGAGACCCCATGACATCTTTCTAATATTTTTGTATAAAGGATTTCATGGCGTTTTCCTCTCTGCTTGTAGTAACTTGAAACATACAACAGGTGGAAAACGCCTGCAATTCTTCAGTTTGGTTGCGGCCTCGGGCCGCGCTGTGTATTTTGTTTCTCTGTGGAGGCTCTTGCAAAAATTTAGCAAAACCGGGCCCGGCTTCTATTCCCCCTCCCCACGGTGGGAGGGGGCTAGGGGGAGGGGGGCGAAGCCGTTTATAACTATGGGATAATACAAATTATTTTTACCACCCCCACCCTTACCCTCCCCCCTCCAGGGGGAGGGAACCGACCCAATATCGTTGATTCCGCTTTTGACCATGACTTTTGCAAGAGGCTCTGTGGTAAGATGTATTTTAGGTGTAATTTATGACCGATTTCAGCACCACCAAAGACAAAATAGTAACCCGGGGCGCCGCGGCCCGTTGGGTCCGGCAGATCCAGGCCCAAGGCCAAAAAGTGGTCTTCACCAACGGCTGCTTTGACCTGCTGCACCCGGGGCACATAGAATATTTAGAGCGGGCGCGGTCCCTGGGCGATGCCCTCATCGTGGGAGTAAATACGGATGAATCGGTGGCGCGGCTGGCCAAAGGCCCGGTCCGTCCCATCACCCCCGAGGGCGACCGGGCCCGGGTCCTGGCGGCCCTGGCCGGCGTGGACCGGGTGGTGCTGTTCGCTGAAGTCACTCCCCTGGAACTCATCACCGCGCTGCGGCCCGACGTCCTGGTGAAGGGGGGCGACTACCGCCTGGAAGAAATCGTGGGCCGGGAGGTGGTCCTGGACCGGGGGGGACAGGTGTTGGCCCTGCCTTTTGTGCCGGGCTATTCCACCACCGCCCTGCTGGCCCGTATCCGGCAAACGTAGGTTGCATTTCACGCACCATCCATAATGGCGGCTGGTGATGGCACGTGGAACGCACGCAACTTCGTTCGCTTCGCTCCCCGGGATTGATAAAGACGATTTTGCCAAGCCTTCTTTAGGCATTTGAATGGTGGGGCGGGCCTCCGTGCCCGCCTAAAATCGCTTGCCGCAATATACTATCGCGAGACCTCTGTTAAAGTCGCCAACTTTTGCCGGAATGAATAGCAACATGCTAATATTGAGTGGCACAGACTTCCAGCCTGGGGGAAAGTCGCCTGGCGCACCAGACCTTGCCCACAGGCCAGAGGCCTGTGCCACTCAATCTTTTAGATACGCAGCGCCTTCCGAAATTTTGCAGAGGTTTTATCTTGGGCGGGCACGGAGGCCCGCCCCACTCAAAAGAAATGGTATGAACTGCGCTACCCTCCACCATCACTTACCTTTTCCCTTTTCTGATTTTGAGGTAAGGTTCACTGTTACCTGAACCTGGATCAAACGTGAAGTCATGGGAAATGGTGCGCGGTGCGCACCCTAGGGAAGAAACAATGGCATACCGTTTGGAAATCGGCTGGCGGCCGGAACTGGTGGACGCGGAAGGTGAAGGGGTGCGCCGCCAGGCCCGGGAATATTTCGGAATTGAAGTGGACCGGGTCCGGGTCCTGAAACTTCTGACCCTGGATTTGGACCTGGCGCCCGAAGCCCTGGAAGCCATGCGCACCCAGGTCTTCACCCATCCGGTCACCCAAATATCCAGCTTTCAACCCCTGGCCCGGGACTTTGACGGCGCCATCTGGGTGGGGTTCCGTCCCGGGGTGCGGGATACCGCGGGGGCCGTGGCCTTGGAGGCCATCGCGGCCCACCTAAGACGGCCTCTCCCGGCCGACGCGGCGGTGTATACCTCCAGGCTCTACCTGTTTCAAGGGCGGGACCTCACCCCCCACCGCCTGACCCGGATTGCCCGGGAACTGCTGGCCAACGATCTCATCCAGGAATTCCGCATTTACTCCCCTCAAGACTGGAACCCGGAAACGGGAGTGGGGATCATCCTGCCCCGGGTGCACCTGGACCACCAGCCGCAGGTGCAGGTCTTTCAACTGGAATCGCTGGAGACCCTGCGGGAACTGAGCCGCCGCCGGGACCTGGCCCTGCGGGAGGCGGACCTGCCGGTTATCCTGAATTATTTCGCCCGCCCGGAAGTCCAGGCCCGGCGGGCCGCGGTGGGTCTGGGGCCGCCCACGGACGTGGAGCTGGAGTACCTGGCCCAGGCCCGCAGCGACCACTGCAACCACAACACCTTCCGGGGGCGCTTCTTTTATACGGATCCGGAAACCGGGGAGCGCCTGGTCCTGGACAACCCCTTCAAGGTCTGCATCCAGGCCCCCACCCTGGAAATCAAGGAGCGCCAGCCCTGGGTGGTCTCCGTCCTGTGGGACAACGCCGGCGTGGGCGCCTTTGACGACGACTTTCTCTACGTCATCAAGGGGGAGACTCACAATTCCCCCTCCAACCTGGAGGCTTACGGCGGGTCGCTGACGGGCATCGTGGGCGTTTACCGGGATCCCCTGGGGACCGGCAAGGCCGCCCGGCTCCTGGGCGGCATTTACGGTTTCTGCGTGGGGCCCCGGGATTACTCCGGCCCCCTGAAGCCCCGCCTCCACCCACGGCGGCTGCTGGACGGGGTGGTGGAAGGGGTGAAAGACGGCGGCAACAAGAGCGGCGTCCCCACCCTAAACGGCTTCCTGTACTTTGACGATTCCTACCTGGGCAAATGCCTGATTTTCGTGGGGGCCTTGGGGCTATTGCCCCGGGAGGTCCGGGGCGAATCCGGGGCCTCCAAGGCGGCCCGGCCCGGCGATCTCATCATCACCTGCGGCGGCCGGGTGGGCAAAGACGGCATCCACGGGGTCACCGCGTCCAGCGAGGCGTCCTCTCCCGGCACTCCCGCGGGCCACGTCCAGATCGGCGACCCTTACACCCAGAAAAAGGTGCACGACTTCCTCCAGGAGGCTCGGGACCAGGGGCTTATCACTTTCATCACCGACTGCGGCGGCGGGGGTCTGTCCTCCGCGGTGGGAGAGTCGGCCCGCCAGGCCGGGGGCGCGGACATCCGCCTGGAACAGGCCCCCCTGAAATACCCCGGCCTGGACCCCTGGGAAATCTGG
>VGSO01000099.1 GCA_016874945.1 Deltaproteobacteria bacterium | reverse complement strand
TATTCCCCCTCCCCACGGGGGGAGGGGGCTAGGGGGAGGGGGGCGAAGCCGTTTATAACTATGGGATAATACAAATTATTTTTACCACCCCCACCCTAACCCTCCCCCCTCAAGGGGGAGGGAACCGACCCAATATCGTTGATTCCGCTTTTGACCATGACTTTTGCAAGAGGCTCAATAAGTTACAGATTAAGTTTGTTGCACTTGAAAGAGAATAAGGTATAAAAGATGGTGGGTGGGACGCCCTGGGGGGACCTGTTACTTTTCGCCTCATTTCTTAAAAGTTATCTTTTTGATATGATTGATTAAAGCCGTATTGAAAGCTGTTATTACCATTTTTACCCGGAGTAAATTTCCCCGGGATTCCTGCTTGACTTACTTTTTCTTTTTTTTTAATATTCCCTAGTGGAGACATTCACAAAGCATGAACATAGTAGCTTCTATAAATAAATTGAGTTATTGGAAGGTGCTTTTATGGCAGCCGAGAAGCGTGATCCGGTAGGTAAAGTGATGGTGGTGGGCGCCGGCATCGCCGGGGTGCAGGCCGCCCTGGACCTGGCCAACGCCGGGTTTTACGTCCACCTGGTGGAAAAGAAGTCGGCCATCGGCGGCGTCATGGCCCAATTGGACAAGACCTTTCCCACCAACGATTGTTCCATGTGCATCATTTCTCCCAAATTGGTGGAGTGCGGGCGCCACCTGAACATCGAAATTCACACCCTTTCGGAGGTTAAGGACATCGGGGGCGCCCCGGGCAACTTCACCGTCAGCGTGGAGAAGCAGCCCCGCTACATCGATCCGGCCAAGTGCACCGGGTGCGGGACCTGCGCCGAGGTCTGCCCGGTTCGGATTCCCGACGAGTTCAACCTGGGGTTGGGAGAGGGCAAGGCCATTTACCGCCTTTATCCCCAGGCCATTCCCGCCACCTTCGCCATCAAGAAGCTGGATCGGGCCCCCTGTGTGCGGGCCTGTCCGGCCAATTTAAGCGCCCAGGGCTACGTGCAGTTGATCAAGGAACGGAAATTCCCCGAGGCCCTGGCCCTCATCATGGATCGGCTGCCGCTGCCCGGCACCATCGGCCGCATCTGCCCGCACCCTTGTGAAGAAGACTGCCGGCGCCAGGAAGTGGATGAACCCATTGCCATTTGCTCCCTGAAGCGCTTCGTGGCGGACCAGGTGGACTGGGACACCCTCCCGGTGCCTGAGGTGGAGAAAAAGGCTCAATCTGTGGCCATCATCGGGGCCGGCCCCTCGGGGTTGAGCTGCGCCTTTCACCTGGCCCTCCAGGGCTACAAGGCGGTGATTTTCGAAGCCGCGCCCGACCCCGGCGGCTGGCTGCGCTACGGCATCCCCGAATACCGCCTGCCCCGGGAAGTGTTGGACCGGGAAATCAATTTCATCAAGCGCCACGGGGTGGAGATTCATTGCAATTCCCCCATCGGCCCCGGCCGCACCATTAACGATTTGCTCACCCGGGATGGCTTTAGCGCCGTGTTTATCGGCGTGGGGGCCCAGGATTCCATCCGCCTCCCGGTGCCCGGCTCCGACTCCCAGGGGGTCCTGTGGGGGGTGGAATACCTGAAAGACTTCGCCCTGGGCAAAAAGGCGGACCTCAAGGGCAAGAAGGTGATGGTCATCGGCGGCGGCAACGTGGCCATGGATGTGGCCCGCACCGCCAAGCGCCAGGGCGGCGACGTGACCATGATCTGCCTGGAAACCCGGGAAGAGATGCCCGCCTCCCCTTGGGAAGTGGAAGAAGCCGAGCACGAAGGCATCCCCATTGTCCACCGCTGGGGGGTGAAGCAAATCCTGGGCGCGGGCGGCAAAGTCAGCGGCCTGGAACTCAAGGCGGTGGAACGGGTCTTTGACGACGCGGGCCGTTTTGCGCCCACCTATTTTGAAGACCAGCTCACCCAGCGGGACTGCGACGTGGTCCTCATGGCCATCGGCCAGCGCACCGACCTGAAGTTCATCACCGAAGCCGACGGCGTCGCCATCACGCCCCGGGGGCTCATCCAGGCGGACCCCTTCACCAAGGCCACCAGCCGGGAAGGCGTGTTTGCCGGCGGTGACGTGGAGACCGGGCCTTACATCGCCATCGCCGCGGTGGCCGCGGGCCGGGAAGCCGCCTTCTCCATAGACAACTATCTCCAGGGCCGGGATCTGAAATACGAGCGGGAATTGCCGGAGCGTCCCATCAAAAAGGAAGAAGGCCAGTGGAGCCCCATCCCCAAGGACATCCAGGCGCGGCACCGGGCCATCATGCAGACCTTGCCGGTGGAAGACTGGATCAAGGGCTTCCAGGAAATCAACCTGGGCTTCGACATCGAGCTGGCGGTGGAGGAGGCGGCCCGCTGCATCAACTGCGGCGTCTGCTCCGAGTGCATGCAGTGCGTCATCAGCTGCCAGGCCCAGGCGGTGGCCCATGAACAGGGGCCCCAAAAGGTGGACCTGGAGGTGGGCGCGATGGTGCTGGCCCCCGGCTTCCAGACCTATGACCCCAGCCGGTATGAGGCATATCATTACGCTCATTATCCCAACGTGGTCTCCAGCCTGGAGTTCGAGCGCATCCTGTCCGCATCCGGCCCTTACGCCGGCCACCTCGTCCGTCCGTCGGACCACGCCGAGCCCAAAAAGATCGCCTGGCTCCAGTGCGTGGGGTCCCGGGACCTGAACCATTGTGACAACAGCTACTGCTCCGCGGTGTGCTGCATGTATGCCATCAAACAGGCGGTGATCGCCAAAGAGCACTGCAAGGAATACCACCTGGACACCGCCATCTTCTTCATGGACATGCGCACCCCCGGGAAAGATTTCGAGAAGTACTACTGGCGGGCGGAGCAGGAGCACGGCGTGCGGTTTCTCCGCTCCCGGGTGCACTCCATTGACCACCTGCCCGACGACCGCCTCCAGATCCGGTACATTTCCGAGGACGGGACCATCCAGAAGGAAGAGTTCGACCTGGTCGTGCTGTCCGTGGGTCTGGAGATTTCCCAGGACGCCCTGCGCCTGGCCCGGACCCTGGACATCGAGACCAAGTCTGACACCCGCTTCGCCACCACGGACTACTTTAAGCCGGTGGACACCTCCAAGGAGGGCATCTTTGTCTGCGGTGTCTTTCAAGGTCCCAAGGACATCCCCCAGTCGGTAATGGAGGCCTCGGCGGCCGCCGCGGCCGCGGGGGAACTCCTGGCCTCGGCCCGGGGCAAGGACATGAAAAAACAGGTGCTGCCCCCGGAGAAGGACGTATCCAAAGAAGAGCCCCGCATCGGCGTATTCGTGTGCAACTGCGGCATCAACATCGGCGGGGTGATCGACGTCCCCTCCCTGGGGGAATACGCCAGGACGATCCCCCACGTGGCTTACGTGGAGGAGAACCTGTTCACCTGCTCCGCCGATACCCAGACCAAGATTCTGCAGGTCATCGAAGAGCACCACCTCAACCGGGTGATGGTGGCTTCCTGCAGCCCCAGGACCCATGCCGCCATGTTCATGGAGACCGTCCGCCAGGCGGGTTTGAACCCCTACCTCTTTGAGATGGCCAATATCCGGGACCAGGACTCCTGGGTGCACATGCACGAGCCCGAGGCCGCCCTGGAAAAGGCCAAGGCCCTGGTCCGGGGCGTAGCCGCCCGGCTGGTCAACCTGGAGCCCCTCCACAAGATGGAGTTCCCGGTGTTCAAGGCCGCCCTGGTTATCGGCGGCGGGGTGGCCGGCATGGAAGCGGCCCGGTCCATCGCCGACCAGGGCTTCCACGTCTACCTGGTGGAAAAGACCGACAAGCTGGGAGGCAACGCCTGGAACCTGGTGGTCAGCGCCCAAGGCCATAACTATCGGGGCTACCTGGAGACCCTGATCCAGTCGGTGGAAAAGCACCCCGACATCGAAATCCTGTTCAACACCTCGGTGAAGGAGACCAGCGGCTTTGTGGGCAACTTTAACACCGACCTGGTCACCCCCGAGGGGCCCCGGACCATCGAGCACGGGGCCACGGTCATGGCCACCGGCGGCTATGCCTACGCGCCGGAGGAGTATCACTACGGCAAGCACCCCGACATTTTCACTTCCCTGGAACTGGATAAGCTTATCGACGAACAGGATGCCCGCCTGAACACTGCCAAACAAGCAGTCTTCATCCAGTGCGTGGGTTCCCGGGAGCCCCAGCGGCCTTACTGCAGCCGCCTGTGCTGCACCCATTCGGTGGAAAGCGCCATCGAGCTGAAAAAGCTCAACCCCGACCTGGACATTTTCGTCCTGTACCGGGACCTGCGCACCTATGGCGAACGGGAACTGCTGTACAAAGAGGCCCGGGAATTGGGCATAATCTTCATCCGCTTCGACCTGGAGAGCAAGCCCCAGGTGGACATCACCCCGGAAAACGCCGTCAAGGTGACGGTGGTGGATCCCATCCTGGGCCGGCCGGTGGTTCTGAGTCCGGACATCCTGACCCTGGCCTCCGCCATCCTGCCCAATCCCACCGATGAGCTGGGGGAAATCTTCAAGGTGCCCAGAAACGCCGAAGGCTTCTTCAACGAAGCCCACGCCAAGCTGCGCCCGGTGGACTTCCCCTCCGACGGCATCTTCCTGGCCGGGCTGGCCCATTACCCCAAGCCCATGGACGAGTCCATCGCCCAGGCCAAGGCGGCTGCCGGCCGGGCCGCCACCATCCTGGGACAGGACAAGGTCTCCGTGGGCGGCGTCGTGGCGGTGGTGGATCCGGACAAGTGCGCCGTGTGCTTGACCTGCGTGCGCGCCTGCCCCTTCAACGTGCCGGTCATCGACTACACCATTGATGCGGCCTATATTGACCCGGCCAAATGCCAGGGCTGCGGCGTCTGTCCGTCGGAATGCCCGGCCAAGGCCATTACCCTGAAACACTTCACCGACGCCCAGATCATCGCCCAGGAACTGGCCCTGGCCGCGGGGTAAGGAAAGGAGAGATCATGACTGTGTCATTTTCACCCAAGATCATCGGCTTCTGCTGCCGGTACTGAGCCTACAGCGCCGCGGACCTGGCAGGTTCGATGCGACTGAAGTATCCTCCGGAAATCAAGATCATCATGATGCCCTGCACCGGCCGGGTGGATATCATCCACCTGCTGAAAGCCTTCGAGGGCGGCGCGGACGCGGTCTTCGTGGCCGGCTGTCTGGAGGGCGAATGCCACTATCTGACCGGCAACCTCCGGGCCAAGAAACGGGTGATGAAGGTCAAAAAGGACTTTGCCCAGATGGGAATAGAGCCGGAGCGGCTGGAAATGTTCAACCTGTCGTCTTCGGAGGGGCCGCGCTTCGCCGCCATCGCCACCGAGATGACGGAGCGGGCCTACAAGCTGGGGCCCAGCCCCACCAAACGGAAACTCCGGGAAGCCTGGCTGGCGGAACAACCCCAGGCCGCCGCAGGGTAAGGAAGTCTCTGAATGATGTGGGGAAGGGGGTAAGGGCAAGAGCCCTTACCCCCTTCCCCAATACCCCTAATCCACCCAATAATTGGGCGCTTCCTTGAGGCCCCGTTTCTCAGCGGGGTGATTGTCGTCCTGGCTTGCCCCGGTGTTTAGCAATAATACCGTTTTCGGTTTTCGGTCTTCGGTTTTCGGTTAAAATAAATAAGATTTATCAATAAGTTACAAGTTGAGTTTGTTGCACCTGAAAGCGGACACGGTATAAGTTCCCGGACCAGCGGCACGAGTTCCATAGGAACTTCCATTGCAGTTTCCAAATACTCCTCAAAGGCCGCCTCATCCTCAGCCACTGCTTCTTCTTCTGTTTGTCTCTCGTAGTGGGCTAAGACCCGGCGAACCCTGGCTTCATCCCATCCTGGCGGAAACTTGCTATTTTTTTCATCTTTTCTTCCTGCGTCGCCGCCGGCGATAGGCGACCAGAGGCTTCCGACCAGAGGCTTCCCTTTAATTCAAATCGAACACCAGGCTCGCCCCTGTGTGGTTCTTGCTGAAAGCTGACCGCTGACATCTGACCGCTTTTACTGCTCACTCCCTCCTAATCCACCCAATAATTGGGCGCCTCCTTCATGATGATGACGTCATGGACGTGGGATTCCTTGAGGCCCGCGGGAGTGATGCGCACGAATTTGGCCTTGGCCTGGAGTTCCGGGATGGTGGCGCAGCCCACGTAGCCCATGCCGGAGCGCAAACCCCCCATGAGCTGAAAGGTGACGTCGGCCAGCTTGCCCCGGGAGGGCACCCGGCCCACGATGCCCTCGGGCACCAACTTGCACTCCAGGTCCACGTCCTCCTGGCAGTAGCGGTCCCGGCTGCCGGTTTTCATGGCCTCCAGGGACCCCATGCCCCGGTAAATCTTATAGCTGCGGCCCTGGAAGATCACGGTCTCGCCGGGGCTCTCATCGGTGCCGGCGAAGAGTGAGCCGATCATCACCACGTCGGCGCCCGCGGCCAGGGCCTTGGTGACGTCCCCGGAGTATTTGACGCCGCCGTCGGCCACCAGGGGGATATCCGCCTCCCGGCAGGCCCGGGCGCAGTCCATGATGGCGCTCATCTGGGGCACCCCCACCCCGGCGATGACCCGAGTGGTGCAGATGGAGCCCGGCCCTACTCCCACTTTGACCGCGTCGGCCCCAGCCTCGATCAGGTCCCGGGCCCCTTCGGCAGTGGCCACGTTGCCGGCGATGAGTTCCGCCTGGGGAAAATTCTGCTTGGTGTCGGCCACCGCCTCCACCACCCGGTTGGAGTGGCCGTGGGCCGTATCGATGATAATGACGTCCACTCCCGCCTTGAGCAGGGCGTCCACCCGCTCCTCCCGGTCCGGGCCCACCCCCACCGCGGCCCCCACCCGCAGGCGGCCGAACTCATCCTTGCAGGACCAGGGATATTTACGAATCTTTTCGATATCCTTGATGGTGATGAGGCCATTCAGGTCGCCGGCCTCGTCCACCACCAGCAGTTTCTCGATGCGGTACTGGTGGAGCAGGGCCTTGGACTCCTCCAGGGTGATGCCCACCTTGGCGGTGATGAGGCGGTCCTTGGTCATCACCTCCTTGACCTTCTGGTTCAGGTTGGTTTCGAAGCGCAGGTCCCGGTTGGTGACGATGCCCACCAGTTTGCGCCCTTCCACCACCGGAATTCCGGAGATGCGGTAGCGCTGCATCAACTGCAGGACGTCGGCGATGCGGGCTTCGGGGCCGATGGTCACCGGGTCGATGATCATGCCGCTTTCGGACTTCTTCACTTTTTCGCCTTCCAAAGCCTGGGCTGCAACGCTCATATTGCGGTGCAGGATGCCCATGCCTCCCTGGCGGGCCATGGAAATGGCGGTGTCCGCTTCGGTGACCGTGTCCATGGCGGAGCTCAGCAGCGGGATATTAAGGCGGATGCGCCGGGTGAGGCGGGTCGACAGGTCCACTTCGCTGGGCAGCACCGCCGACGGCCCCGGCAGCAGCATCAGGTCGTCAAAGGTAAAGGCGTAGGAGATGGAGTCAAAAGCCATAGGAACCTCAGCTTTCTGTTTTCCGTTTTCTGTTTTCGGTTAAAAGAATTGCATTATTAATCGCTTGCCAGGAGTAAGGCAAATTTTTAGATTCCTTTAATTTAATGTCGTTTTATTATTTTTACCACCGAAAACCGAAAACCGGCTCTAAACCGCCATTTCGGTTAAAACGCCTTCCAGCAGGCCCGCGTCAATGACCACCAGGGAGTCCTGCCGGAAAACCGCCAGAATGGTCTGGATGATCAAGGCCCCGGCCACCATGACCCCGGCCTTGGCCGGCTCCAGGCCCGGAAGAGCGGCCCGGGCGGCTTCGGTGAGACCGGCCAGCCGCGTCGTCAATTCCTCGACTTTTTTACGAGTGAGAATATAATTGTTCACCCGTCCCGGGTCATACGAAGTCATCTCCAGGGACAGGGCCGCCAGGGTGGTCACCGCGCCCGCGGTGCCCACCAGCCAGGGGGGCGCGGTGAGGTGGGGTTGGCAATTTTGCTGATAAAATTCCCTCAACTGCCTTTCTATGGCTTGTTTCATGGCCGCCACGGCCGGTGGTTGAGGCGGGTCCCCCAGGGGCCGGGCCTGGCTCAGGGTAAGGACCCCCAGGGGCAGGCTGGCGAACTCCGGCTCACGGTCCGGCCGCACCAGGGCGAACTCGGAACTGCCGCCCCCCACGTCAAAGACCGCCAGGGCCGGAAGGGCCAGATACTCCGGGGCCAGGGCGGACAGCACCCCTTTCAAAGACAGGCGGGCCTCCGCTTCCGGGGAGAGCACTTCCACCGTGAGGCCCAAAGATTCCCGCAGGCGGTTCAGAAACTCCCGGCCATTGCCGGAATTACGCACCGCGTGGGTGGCTACCGCCCGGTAAGTTTCCACTCGCCAGGATCGGAGCACTTCCAGGAAGCCCTGAAGGGCCTGGGTAGTGCGGGCCATGGCCGGGGGAGTGAGAAACCCGGTCTGGGCCAGCCCTTCTCCCAGGGCGGTGATTTCCCGGTGATGGGCCAGAATCCGGAATCGCCCCGCCCCGGTGCGCTCCGCCACGGCCAGGCGCACCGTCAGGCTTCCCAGGTCTATGGCGGCAAGGCGTTTGGAGGTCATGGAATGCCAGATCATGCAGGGGAGGGCCGGGGGACGGCCAGTCCCCCGCCCTCCCCTGCACCCCTCCCAGCCCCCTTTAAGGGGTTGGGGATGGGGGTTGGGGGGCAGGGGCAGGGGCGGGCGCCCCTGGCTCCTTCCCCCCAATCATCCAATATCCTCAATGGCATACACTTCCGGCAGAGTGCGGCTGCGTTCCCCGGCGTCCAGGCCGTAGCCCACCAGAAAGCCTTTTTCCACCACGAAACCCACGTAGTCCAGGGGCACTTCCACCTGCCGGCGTTCCCGTTTATCGATAAGGCAGCAGATTTTTAAGGATCGGGGCCGGTGGCTGGCCAGGTGACGGCGCAAAAAATCCAGGGTAAGGCCGCTGTCCACGATGTCCTCCACGATGAGCACGTCCCGGTCCTTCAGGGGCGCCTCCACGTCCTTGGTGATGTGCACCTCCCCGGAGCTTTCGGTGCCCTTGCCGTAGCTGGCCAGGCGGACGAAATCCACTTCCACCGGGAAAGGGAGCGCC
>VGSO01000098.1 GCA_016874945.1 Deltaproteobacteria bacterium | reverse complement strand
GTCCCGGGAATATTTGGCATAATCGCCGGCATTGAAGGACGCCAGCAGGTTGTCCAGGATGGGGTCGGCTGCGGCCCGGACTTGTTTATCATTCTTGCCGATGGGGTCCGCCGCGGCTCCTGTCATCAACGACAGCGTCAAAGAGACGGCCAGCATCAACACGAGGAATCTGCCGGTGACCATCGTTTTCAATCTTATCCCCCAACCCCGCAAGCAAACCTACTTGCCCGCAATTTGTTCCGGATTTATCTGCCGATCAAATAGCCGGTGATCAGTACCACCCCGATGAGAATGGCCAGGGCGTAGTTCTGCACAAACCCGGTCTCCAGTTTACGCAAATGGGCGCTGAGCCAGGCCACCATGCCGGCGGACCCGTTCACCGCGCCGTCCACCACCTTGTCGTCCACACCCTTCCACAGGAAGTCGGAGCCGGACTTGATAGGCTCCACCACGGTGGCGTCGTAGAGCTCGTCCACGTAGTACTTGTTGTAAACGTAATCGTAAGTGGTGGGGAATTTTTCGGTGATTTTCTCCGGCAGCTCAGGGGTCTTTATGTAGCACTTGTACGCGATATAGATGCCCACCGCGGCCACCGTCATGCTGAAGATCATCATAATGATTTCGAAGCTCATCGCATGATGGACTTCGGCATGTAGCGGCGCGATGGAGGGCTTCAGAAATTCCTTAAACTTGTGGGCGCCCTCAATGATGGGGAAGCCCACTAAACCGCCCACCACCGAGAGCCCCGCCAGGATCATCAGCGGTACTGCCATGGTCATGGGCGCTTCATGGGGATGGACATGGTGGTGATCGAACCTCTCTTCGCCGTAGAAGGTCATGAACACCGCCCGGAACATGTAGAACGCGGTGATGCAGGCCGCCACGGTGGCGATGCCCCAATAGAGCAAGTGGCCGTCCACCAGGGAGTAAAAGAGAATCTCGTCCTTACTGAAGAATCCGGCGAAGGGGAAGATCCCGGCGATGGCCAGGGTGGCCAGCATGAAAGTCCAGTAGGTTATGGGCATGTACTTCTTAAGGTTGCCCATGTGACGCATGTCCTGCTCGCCGTGCATGCCGTGGATCACGGAGCCGGACCCCAGAAAGAGGAGAGCCTTGAAGAAGGCGTGGGTCATGAGGTGGAAGATGCCGGAAACGAAGGCCCCCACGCCGCAGGCCAGGAACATATAACCCAACTGGCTCACGGTGGAGTAGGCCAGGACCCGCTTGATATCGTTTTGAGCCATGCCCATGGTGGCGGCGAAGATGGCGGTCAAGGCCCCCACCACGGCCACCACGGTTAAGGAGAATGGCGCCAGGACGTACAAGGCGCTGCAGCGGGCCACCATGTAAACCCCCGCGGTGACCATGGTGGCCGCGTGAATCAAGGCGGACACGGGGGTGGGGCCTTCCATGGCGTCGGGCAGCCAGACGTACAGGGGGATCTGGGCCGATTTGCCGATAGCCCCCACGAACAGGAGCAGGGTGATGGCGGTGATGACCCCGGAGCCTATGGGGTACTTGGCTGCCAGGTCGAAGACTTCCCGGAAGTTGATGGTGTTGAAGGTCCAGAAAATCAGAAAGATGCCCAGCAGGAACCCGAAGTCGCCGATGCGGTTGACTACGAAAGCTTTTTTGCCGGCGTCGCTGGCGGACTGTTTCTCATACCAGAAACCGATGAGCAGGTAGGAGCACAATCCCACGCCTTCCCAGCCCACGAACATCAAAAGGAAGTTGTTGGCCGACACCAGGATGAGCATGGAGAAGACGAAAAGGTTGAGATAGGCGAAGTAACGGTAGAACCCCGGGTCGTCGTGCATGTAGCCCACGGAGTAAATGTGGATGAGGAAGCTCACCCCGGTGACCACCCCCAGCATGACCAGGGACAGGGGGTCGATGAGGAACGCCGCCTGGGCCGTAAAATTGCCCGAACTGATCCAGGTGAACACCGTCTTTTCCACCGCCTTGACGCCCGGCGGCAGATTCAAGAATTCAAAGAAGATCTTGACGGTGACCAGGAAGCTCAGGCCGATGACCGCGGACCCGATGATTCCCACCGTGTTTTTGGACAGTTTTTTCCCGAACAGGCCGTTAATGAGAAAGCCGATGAGGGGAAAGACCGGGATCAGCCAGACATAATCCATCATCATGGTACAGGCCTCACCATTTCAGGAGATTGAGATCGTCCACGTACACCGTGGCCCGGTTGCGGAAGATGGCCACCACTAAGGCCAGGCCCACGGCCACTTCCGCGGCGGCCACGGTCATCACGAAGAAGACGAACATCTGGCCGTCCACCGCCTTGAAATAATCGGCGAAGCCGATGAAGGCCAGGTTCACGGCGTTGAGCATCATCTCCACGCACATGAGGATGACCAGGACGTTGCGCCGCACCAGGACCCCGATGACTCCCAGGCTGAACAGCGCCACGCTCACTCCGAGATAATATTCCAAGGGCACGACCATTTGAGACACCCCGTTTTCAGTTTTCCGTTTTCCGTGTTTTTCTCGTTCCCCAGCCGGGCTTGGGAACCCTATTGGGTCCGCCACCGCGCCCGGGATGGGCCAAGTAGGGTGCGTTCCACGCACCGATCAAAGTTTGTTATTGGTGCGTAAAACGCACCCTACGTTACGGCCCCAGGGCCGACCGTTATTTCAATTTCTGCTTAGCCAGCACCACCGCGCCCACGATGGCCACCAGGAGCAGCACCGAAGTAACCTCAAAGGGCAGCAGATAATCGGTGAACAGCGCCCGGGCAATGGCCTCGGTGTTCCCCAGACCCGCGGCCGCCTCTTTCCCCGGGGCGGGAAGTTTGGCCTGGGTGAAGCCGTATATCAGCAGCAAGGCCACGAATACCGCCAAAGTGATTCCTGAAATTTTCTGCAGGATGTGAGGCGGTTTGGCTTCCTCTTCGGGCTGCCGCAGGTTCAGGAGCATGATGACAAAGAGAAACAAAACCATGATGGCCCCGGCGTAGACGATGATCTGGACCGCGGCAATGAATTCCGCGTGGGCCAGCAGGTACATCCCGGCCACCGCGAAGAAGTTTAATATGAGGTAGAGGGCGCTCCTCAGCGGGTGTCTCTGAAAGACCACCAAGACCCCGGAGCTTAGGGCAATTGCGGCCAGTATCATAAAGAGGATCTGCATCCCTCGTTCCTCCTGTTATGGATGGTAAAAAATGGCGCCGGATTACAGCCAGTCCGGCGTCCGGAGCTTGGATTCCTTCTGGGTGGCCCGGTCAATCTCCAGAATCAGCAAGCTCTTGTCGTATTGGGCCAGTTCATACAGGTTGTTCAACTTTATGGCCGCCTGGGGGCAGGCCTCCTGGCAGAGCCCGCAGAAAATGCAGCGCTGCAGATCAATGACGAAAGCCGCGGGGTATTTCTCGTGCTCGGGGCCTTCCGCCGGAACGATGCCCTTGATGGCGTTGGAAGGGCAAACCACCAGGCACAGGGTGCAGGCCACGCAGCGGCGGCGGCCGTCCGGGTCGATGGTCAGCTCAGGGTGGCCCCGCCAGCGGGGGTACATCTCCCGGCGCTCTTCCGGATACTGCTGAGTGATGGGCTTGGTGAACACCATCCTCAGGGTGGTGGCCAAACCTTTGAGAAACGGCATAATCATAAGGCTAACCCTTGTGGAAGAAGAGAATCACTGCGGCGGTGACCAAGATGTTCGCCAGCCCCAGGGGTAAGAGCACTTTCCAGCCCAGTCGCATGAGCTGGTCGAACCGGAACCGGGGGAAGGTGCCCCGGACCCAGATAAAGAAGAAGACAAAAATAAAGGTCTTGATGACGAACCAGGCGATGGGCGGGAGATACGGCCCGTGCCAGCCGCCGAAGAACAGGGTGACGGCCAGGGCGGAGGCCACGATGATGTGGCAATATTCCCCCAGCATGAATAAAGCCCATTTCATGGAGCTGTATTCCGTCTGGAACCCGGCCACCAACTCGTTTTCGCACTCGATCAAGTCAAAGGGGGTGCGGGCGCACTCCGCAAAAGAGGCAATGAGGAAAATCAGGAACCCCAGGGGCTGATAAAAAATGAACCACACGTCTTTTTGGGCGTCCACGATCTTCACCAGGCTCAAAGTGCCGGCCATCATGATGACCCCGATGACGGAAAGGCCCAGGGCCAGCTCATAGCTGATCATCTGGGCGGAAAGGCGGATGCCGCCCAAAAGCGAATATTTGTTATTGGAGGCCCAGCCCCCCAGCACCGCGCCGTACACCGACAGCGAGGCCACCGCGAAGATATAGAGCAGCCCCACGTTGACGTCGGCAATAACCCCCTGGTTCAGGGCGGCCACCGAGAGGTCCACTTTCTGGCCGTATAAATAAATGTGGTCCGGCAAAATCTGCTGGGCAAAAGGGATGGCCGCGAAGGGCAGGAACGCGGTCACCGCGGTGATGATAGGCGCCAGGACAAAGAGCACTTTGTTCACCCCGGGGGGCGTGAAGTCTTCTTTGAACAGGAGTTTGAGGAGGTCCGCCAGGGGCTGGAGCAGTCCCCAGGGGCCCACCCGGTTGGGGCCGTAGCGCAGTTGGATGAAGCCCAGGACCTTGCGCTCCATGAGCACGGTGTAGGCGATTGCCGTGAGAAAGACCACCAGAATGAGGGTGATCTTGATGGCCGTCAGGATGACTAAAACGGTGATGTTCATATAATCAACCCTTCGAGATGGTCACCCGCACCAGGTTGGAGTTCAACGTCAGGGCGTTGGCCGCGGGGTCGGCGAAGTGCTCCGGCAGAAAAACCAGCCCCGGGGGCAGGTCCGGATTCAAAGTGATGGGCACGCTGATCTCGCCCTGGGAACTGGTGACTTTGGCGGCGTCGCCCTCGGTCAGCCCCAGACCCTGGGCGTCGTCGGGGTTCATGCCTAGCTCGGCCCGGGGGGTCACCGTCAGGGCGCCGCAGGGGTGGTGGGTGGTGAAGGAGCCGGAGTGCTGCAGCGATTTTCCCACCAGCAGGGTTAAGGGCCGACGGCCCGGGAGGCTCACGTCCAGGTCAAAGGGGACTAACTGGCCGGAGAGATCTTTGCCAAAATCCGCCCGCGGCTCGCTGCCCTTGGGGGCCAGCCCGGCCCACAGAGGCATGGCCTTAGCCAGGTCTTTAAAGATGTTGGCCGGGCCCCCGGTGGGAATAGAGTATCCCATCCGGGAGGCAATCTCATGGATAATCAGGCAGTCCGGCTTAACCCCATTGGCCGACAAGGCTCTGGGGAGATAGCCCAGGGTGCCGTCGCTGCTTATAAAGGTGCCTTCCTGCTCGGCGTGCACCGCCACGGGCAGGACCACGTGGGCCAGTTTGGCGGTTTCGGTGAGAAACGCGTCCTGCACCACGATGAAGGGGACTTTTTTCAGGGCTTTTTCCACCTGCTTGTGGTTAGGGGCAAAGCGCAGCAGGTCGCCCCCCAGAAGGTATAGAGACTGGGGTGCGGCCGCGTCGCCTTTTTCCAGGAGCGCCAGAACCTCCGGCAGCGCGGCTCCGGGTTTGTCCACCGGCGCGAAGCCCGGGCCGAAGTCGGGGAGCACCCCCACTTCGCACACGCCCCGGGTGTTGTTCTTTTCCGCCACCGGGTAAAGGGCGCTTCCCGGCGCGCCGGGTTTCCCCACCAGGAGGAAGAGGTCGGCCAGGGCCAAGGCGTTCTCTTGTCCCTTGTCCTGGGCCAGGAGTTCGGCGCCGAAGATGATGGCCGGGGCCAGGGCCTGGGCCAGGAGGTCCGCGGCCGCCTTGATGGCCGCTTCCTCCACCCCGGTCTTTTTGGCCACGTCTTTCAGAGTGAGCTTCTTCAGGCTCTCTTTGAACTCCTCCACCCCGGACGCTCTGATGGCAGGAGTAACTTCCGCGGCCAGGAGGGCCTTGATAATCCCGGCCACCAGCAGGCGCTCGGTCCCCGGCTGACAGCGCATTGACAAATCGGCGTAGCGGTCGAACTTGGTCCGGCGGTTGTTGGCGACGATGAGTTTGAACGCGTCCCGTTCCCGGGCTTCCAGCAAGGCCCAGCCCAGGGGCGGCAGTTCCGGGGTGACGTCGGCGCCCACCACCAGGACCACGTCGGCTTTAGGCAGGTCGTCAATCTTCCCCAGGACAAAGGGAAAGCCTTTGCCCTTGGCATCATCCGTCACTGGATAAGGGGAAGTAAAGGCCGGGGGCCGGGACGGGTCGAGTTCCACTCCCGAAACCTGGGCTGGCCCGAAGACCGCGGCCAGGCCCTGCAAGGCCCGTATGTAGGTATAGCGCCCGGGGTTGTCCAGGTTGTTGGTTCCCAAACCCTGGCGGAAGAATTTCTGGAACAGGTAGTTGGCTTCGTTGGTGGCCCGGGGCGAACCCACGCCGTAAATGGCGCCAAGCCCGGCCGCCTCCGTGATTTGCCTAAATTTGGCGGCCACCAGGTCCAGGGCTTCGTCCCAGGTGGCTTCCTGGAGTTGGCCGTCTTGGCGGATGAGAGGGGTCTTAAGGCGGTCCGGGGCCTCCACCACCGGCCAGCCAAAACGGCCCCGGCCGCAGAGCACCACCTTGTCGCCGCCGTTGAAAACCCGCATGACTTTACCGTCTTTGACGTGCAGCTCATAGGTGCAGCCCCCGCCGCAGAAGGGGCAGGCCATCTCGGTTTTGGTCACTTCCCAGGCCCGGGAACGGTATTTGAACTGCTTGTTGATGAGCGCCCCCACGGGGCAGATGTCGATGCAGGAGCCGCAGAACTCGCAGTCCAGGGGGACGGCCCCGGAGGTCAGCTCGGTGAAGTAGCCTCGCAAGGTGAAATTGATGGCCATGGCCCCCACCCGGTCCCGGCAGATGTGGATGCAGCGGCCGCAGGTGACGCAACGGTCCGGGTGGCGCTCCACCAACTGGGACTCGTAGTCCTGGTTAGGGGGGAGCTTGACCGCGGCCAGGTCCACTTCGGGGACCCCGATGGCATGGGTGAGATCCTGGAGTTCGCACTCGCCGCCCTTGTCGCAGACAGGACACTCCAACGCGTGGTTGATGAGCACCAGCTTCATCAATTCCAGGCGGATGACGTCCAGCTTGGGCGACGCGGTGACCACTTCCTGGCCCTCGGCCACGTAGGTGGCGCAGGCCGGCAGGGGCCGGGGCGGGCCCGGTTTCACTTCCACCACGCAGATGCGGCAGGCCCCGATGGGTTTCAGGGCCGGGTGGTAACAGAGGCGGGGGACGAAGATGCCCAGGTCGTCGCACGCCTCCAGGATGGTCTGGCCCTTTTTCGTCTGTACGGCCCGGCCGTCGATGGTCAAATTAACCATGAGTCATTCCTGTTATAAAAAGCGGTTTTCTGTTTTCTGTTTTCTGTTTCCGGGTTTCGGCGGCAGTGCTTTCACCGAAAACCGTAAACCGTAAACCGTCATCTATCTACGTCGGCCAGCACAATGTCCATGGTGCCGATGACCGCGATGAGGTCGGAGAGGAGCCGGCCCCGGCAGAGTTTATCGGTGGCCGCCAGGACCACGAAAGACGGACCCCGGATTTTCAACCGGAAAGCCTGGGGGCCGCCGTCGCTCACCAGGTAAAAGCCCATCTCGCCCTTGGGGGCCTCGATGCACTGGTACACCTCGCCCTGGGGGGGCCGGATGCCGTCCTGGATAATCAAGAAATGGTTGATGAGCGCCGCGATGTCCGTATAGACCTTGTCCTTGGGCGGAAGAGAAACCTTGGGGTCTTTGGCCTTGATGTCCCCGGGTTCGGTCTCCTCGATCTTCTTCAGGGCCTGCTCCACGATGCGGTTGGCCTGGAGCATTTCCTGCATGCGCACCAGGTACCGGTCGTAGGTGTCGCCGTTCTTCCCCAGGGGCACTTCGAAGTCGAATTCTTCATAGCTGGAATAGGGGTTATCCCGGCGCAGGTCCCAATCCACCCCGGAACCCCGGGCCATGGGGCCGGACCAGCCCCAATCCAGGGCCTCCTCCGCGTTCATGACCCCCACGCCCACAGTGCGCTCCTTCCAGATTTCGTTCTGGGTGAGGAGGGTGTCGTAATCTTTCCAGCGCCGGGGGAAAGACTTGACAAAGTCCCCGGCGGCGCGCATGAAGCCTTCGGGCAGGTCCGCAGCCAGGCCGCCGATGCGGAAGTACAGGGGAAACATCCGCGCCCCCGACACCATCTCGCACAGGTCCATGATCTTTTCCCGCTCCCGGAAGGCATAGAAGAGCGGGGTCATGGCCCCCAGGTCGTGGCCGTGGGTGCCCAGCCAGAAAAGGTGCGAGGCGATGCGGGTGAACTCCGCGATCATCACCCGGATATATTGCGCCCGCTTGGGGACCTCCACGCCCAGGAGTTTTTCCACCGCCAGGCAGAAGCCGAAGTTGTTCTGCTCCCCGGCCAGATAGTCCAGGCGGTTCATCAGGGGCATGCACTTGTGCAGGGTGCGGTATTCGCACAGCTTTTCGATGCCCCGGTGGAGGTAGCCGATATCCGGGTCGGCGCTGACGATGAGTTCGCCGTCCAGCTCCAACAGGACCCGGAGCACCCCGTGGGTGCTGGGGTGCTGCGGCCCCAGGTTCAGGAGCATGGTTTCGGTGCGCGGCATGGGTTGAGTGATGTCCATTTTAAATCCTGTTTCCAGTTTCCAGTTTTCGGTTAACAGTTGACAGTTGACAGTTGACAGTATTGCTTTATGGACCATTCATGAATTTTTTTCTGTGAACTGTGAACTGTGAACTGTGAACTTATTACATACCTTTCAACGGATAGTCCTTCCGCAACGGATGCCCCACCCAGTTGGCGGGCATGAGGATGCGCCTCAGGTCCGGATGGCCCTTGAAACGGATGCCCAGGAGGTCATAGGCCTCCCGTTCGTGCCAGTTGGCCGTGGACCACACGGACACCACCGAATCAATGGCCGGGGCTACGTCGTCTTTCAAAAGGGTCTTCAGCGCCACGCGATTCTTTTTCTTATGGGAATACAAATGGTACACCACCCCGAAGCGGGGGCTTTGGGGGAGGTAGTCCATGCCGGCGATGGCCGACAGGTACTTGAAGGAGGTTTCCGGGTCGTCCCGCAATGCCAGGCAGATGTCTTTGATGCGGCCAGGCTTGACGGTGATTTGCGTCTCCCCCCGAAACTCCACCACTTCTACCACTTCGTCGGCAAATTTCGTCTGGAGCATCTCCACCGCGGCGTTCATGCGGCCTCCACCCGGCGGAGTTGCAGCCGTTCCTGGTATAGTTTGGTGATAAATGGATCTTTGAGAATCTTTTCGTGCAGCTTGAGGATGCCGTAGAGCAGGCCTTCGGGCCGGGGCGGGCAGCCGGGAATGTACACGTCCACCGGGAGGTAGAGGTCAATCCCCT
>VGSO01000097.1 GCA_016874945.1 Deltaproteobacteria bacterium | reverse complement strand
TCACCTGCACCGTGGTACAATGGATTCCCCTCTTCACCCGCAAACCCTATTTCGACATTCTTCTGGACGCCCTCCGATTTTGCCGCCGGCATAAGGGCCTGAAAATCTATGCCTACGTCATTCTGGACAATCATCTGCACCTGGTGGTGTCCGGCCCCAAACTGGCGGACACCATCAGGGATTTTAAGAGCTTCACCGCCAAGCGCCTCCTTGCCCGGTTGGAACAGGATGACAAGACCTGGGTCCTGAATCAACTCCAATATTGGAAGCGGCCTGACAAGACCCGGAGCGATTACCAGGTCTGGCAGGAGGGGTATCATCCCCAGGCGATTGTGGGCGATGAGATGATGCGCCAGAAGATTGATTACATCCATCTCAATCCGGTGCGCCTGGGGGTAGTGGCGCGGCCGGAAGATTGGGTCTACTCCAGCGCCGGGGATTATGCGGGAAAGAAGGGCATCATGGAGTTGGACGTATTTGACTAGTGGTGGCAAACCGGAGGTTTGCCGGAAAATTGGCGTTCCCAAGCTGGAGCTTGGGAACGAGTAGAAAAGGAGCGGTTATGCTTCCCAAGAAAAGAAGGCCCACTCCGCCAGGGGAGATACTGAGGTATGAGTTTCTGGAACCTCTGGGGATGACTCAGAAAGAACTGGCGGCAGCGTTAGGGATAACCCGGGTGCGGGTAAGCGAAATCATCCGGGGCCGGCGGGCCATCACCCCGGATACGGCTTTCCGGCTGGCCCAATTTTTCGGCACCACCCCGGAATTCTGGCTTGGCCTGCAACAGGACGTCATTATGTGGGATACTCTCCAGACCCATCACCGGGAATACGAGAAGATTAAGCCGGTAAAAGCGGCTTAATCTTGCAGAGATCACCGGCTGGGGAACGCATATTTTCCGGCGAAGCTCCGCTTCGCCACCTTTGCCGCCTATTAGCCCTCTGGCCCCAGGAGAACCCGCTACACCATTAGAGAGCCGGACGCCCCGCACTTCCTCACCTGCGCCGTGGTCGAATGGACTCCCCTCTTCACCCGGAAAGCCTATTTCGACCTTCTCCTGGACGCCCTCCAGTTTTGCCGCCGGCACAAGGGTCTGAAACCCCATGCTTACGTCATCCTGGACAACCATATGCACCTGGTGGTGGCCGGGCCCCAACTGGCGGACACCATCAGGGATTTTAAGAGCTTCACCGCCAAGCGCCTCCTTGCCCGGTTGGAACAGGATGACAAGACCTGGGTCCTGAATCAACTCCAATATTGGAAGCGGCCTGACAAGACCCGGAGCGATTACCAGGTCTGGCAGGAAGGGTTTCATCCCCAGTGGTGGCAAACCGGAGGTTTGCCGGAAAACACCCGTTCCCAAGCTGGAGCTTGGGAACGAGGAGGGGAAGCCCCTGCCCCCTCCGGGAAACATAAAAGGGTGCCAACCGAACTGGCCGCCCGGCTGGACGGCAAGTTCGTCCTGACCACCAACACCGCCCTGACCCCCGCGGAGGTGGCCCGGACTTACAAGAGCCTGTGGCGGGTGGAGCGGACCTTCCGGGAGCAGAAATCCGCCCTGGAAGTGCGGCCCCTCTACCACCACCGGGATGACACCTCCATGGGCCGCATCGTCGCCTCCTTTCCGGCCTTGCGCCTGGAGGTGGATCTGCAACAACGGCTGGGGGAACGGGAGGTCAAGGTTTCCTGGCCCGACCTGATGCGGGGTCTGGGCCAAGTGCAGTCGGTGCGCCTGGAGCTGGACGGCCAGCGCTATCAACTGGGCACCGACCTGAGGGGCGCGGCCCACCAGGGCTTCGCGGCCGCGGGGGTTCGCCCTCCCCCGCTAATCACCCCCCCGGGGAGCGCTGCCGGAACCTGACCCTGAGGGGAGTGGGGCGTAGAGGTAAAGCTTTGTTCACAAGCCTTAACCAATTGATAACTCTAAACTATTTTTTGTCAACGGTCAAAAATGAGTCAGACCTCACAGGGCTTTTTGGGGTAAAGAGGAGAGGTGAAAATACGATAAAAAATCATACCACAAAAATCTAAAATATAAACCAAAAACCTTATAAACTCCCTGAAATCCCTAAGCGGGCATCTGGGCTTAAGAATAGGTCAAGGTTTAAACCGCCGCAGGCGCAGGGAGTTGGTGACCACGGACACGGAGCTTAAGGCCATGGCCAGGGCCGCCAGGCCGGGGTTGAGGAACCCCGCGGCGGCCGCGGGGATGGCCACCACGTTATAGAAAAAGGCCCAGAACAGGTTCTGGCGGATGATGCGCATCATCCGCCGGGAAAGCCCGATGGCCCGGGGGATGAGGGCCAAATCATCCCGGATCAGGGTGAGGTCCGCGGCCTCCGCGGCCACGTCGGCGCCGGTGCCCAGGGCGATGCCCACGTCGGCCTGGGCCAGGGCCGGGGCGTCGTTGATACCGTCCCCCACCATGGCCACCACTTCACCGGCCTGTTGCAATTCCGCCACTTTTTTGGCCTTATCTCCCGGCAGGACCTCCGCCAGCACCTCGCGAATCCCCACGCTTTGGGCCACCGCGGCCGCGGCCAGGCGGTTGTCGCCGCTGAGCAGCAAGATTTTCAGGCCGGTCTCCTGGAGGGCCGCCACTACTTCCCGGGCTCCGGGCTTCAGGGTGTCCGCCGCGGCCAGCAGGCCCACGGGGGCGCCGGCCACCGCCAGGAAGACCGCGGTTTTCCCCTCCCGGGCCAGCCGGGATTGGGGCGCGGTGAGTTCCTGGGTGGGAATATTTTCCCGGGTCAAAAAAGCCAGGTTGCCCAGGATCACTCCCTGGCCGTGGATGGCGGCCTTGACCCCCATGCCGGGGACCGCCTGGAAGTCCGCCACCGACGGGAGAGTAAGGTTCTGCTGCTGGGCGGCATGAACCACGGCCTCGGCCAGGGGGTGTTCGGACTTCTCTTCCAAGGCCGCGGCCCAGGCCAGCACCTGGTCCCCGGTCCAGCCGTTAAGGGCCAGAACCTCCGTCAACTGGGGGGCGCCCCGGGTTAAGGTGCCGGTCTTATCGAAGATCACGGTGGTGAGGCGGTAGGCCCGTTCCAGGGGTTCGCCGCCCCGGATGAGGATGCCCATCTCCGCGCCCCGGCCGGCCCCCACCATCACCGCGGTGGGGGTGGCCAGGCCCATGGCGCAGGGGCAGGCGATGATGAGCACCGCCACCATGCTCACCAGGGCCCGGGTGAGGGCCGGGGGCGGCCCCCAGGCGAGCCAGGCGGCAAAGGTGAGGGCCGCCAGGACCATGACCGCGGGCACGAATACTCCGGCCACCCGGTCCGCCAGGCGCTCGATGGGAGCCTTGCCGGTCTGGGCTTCCTCCACCAGCCGGATGATCTGGGAGAGCACCATGTCCCGGCCCACCCGGGTGGCCCGGAAGACCAGGAACCCACGCTGGTTGAGAGTCGCGCCCCAGACTTCCGAGCCCGGCTCCTTGGCCACCGGCAGGCTCTCCCCGGTGAGCATGGACTCATCCACGCTGGACGCGCCTTCGATGACGACCCCGTCCACCGGGATCTTTTCACCGGGCCGCACCAGGATTTGGTCTCCCACCACCACCTGTTCCAATGGAAGATCCATCTCCCGGCTGTCCCGGCGCACCCGGGCGGCGGGCGGGGCCAGGGCGAAGAGGCGCCGGATGGCCTGCGAGACCCGACCCCGGGTGCGGGCTTCCAGCCACCTCCCCAGGAGAATGAAGGTGATGATCATGGCCGTGGTGTCGAAATAAACATCCGGCATATGGCCCGCCGCGGCCACGGTGTGGGGGAAAAAGGCGACCCAGGCGGAATAGGCGTAAGCCGCACTGGCGCCCAGGGCCACCAGGGAATCCATATTGGCCGACCCGTGGCGGGCGGCCTTGAAGGCCCCGGTAAAAAAAGGCGCGCCGGAATAAAACAAGACTGGGGTGGTGAAGAGCAAAAGCAGAAAGTTCCAGGCCTGATGGCCGAACCCCAGCCAGCCTTGCAGCGGCGGGACCATGCCCCCCAAGAAAACCGGCAGGCTCAGTCCCAGGGCCAGGAGAAAACGCCGCTTCATCTTCCGGGCTTCGACTTCCGGGGACGGCGGGGGCTGCCGTTCTTCCTTAAAATAGCCCTGCACCTCGTAGCCGGCCTCCTGAATCACCGCCTTCAAGGCTTCCACCGTCACCGGGGGGGCCTGGTACTTCACCCGGGCCTGGCGGGTGGCCAGGTTCACCAGGGCCTGCTCCACCCCCGGGACCTGGCCCAGGGCCCGCTCTACCCGGACCACGCAGGCCGCGCAGTGAAGCCCGCCCAGTACCAGGGACACTTCTTCGGTTGTTGGCATGAAAGTTCCTTTTTGGCTGTCAGCAGTCAGCTATCCGCAGTCCGTGGTGGGGGCGCAAAATTTATTGCGCCCCAATGGTGGACGTGATAAATCACGCCCCTACCGGTGAAAGCTGATAGGTCTATATAATAAAAACTCCCCGGGGCAAAGGCAAGGCGGCCCGGGATTACCTCCGCCTTGCCTGGGGGCAAGATACCTGTTATATATTTTCCATGCCTAAATTCCGCAAAATATCCAAAACGTCCTTTAAGGGAAAGACCCGGCTCTTCATGGTCTATCTGGCGGGGGGAGGGCTGGCGGTCCTGATCCTGTGGCTCATCCTGGGAAACCTGGACTGGGATGACCCCTGGCTCACTATAAAACCCGAAGTCAAGTCATTGGGCGCCCGGACGAATTTCCTGGCCGAAGCCGGGGATAAGGACGGGGGCATCAAAAAGATCAGGGTGACCGTGAAACAGGCCGGTCAGGAGAAAGAGGTCCTGGTCCGGACTTACCCCTCTTCCTGGGGAATTTGGGGCTCCAAAGGGCCTGAGGTTGGCAAAATAGAAGTCCCCTTCGTGTTGGATGCCAAGACCTTGGGACTCCAGGACGGCAAGGCCGCGATGACGGTGGAGGTCTGGGACCGCTCCTGGCGCCACTTCTTTAATGGCCGCCAGGCCTCCCTGACCCGAGAGATGATGGTGGATCTGGTGCCGCTGAAGCTTACCTTTCAGTCGGTGAACCACCTGCTCCACTCCGGCGGCGCCGGGGTCATTTGCTACCGTCTCAGCAAGACCCCGGGGGAAAGCGGCGTTCTCACCGGGGGAATCCTTTACCAAGGTTTTCCCAACCCCAAGGGTAAGCCCGAAGACTTTGTCTGCCTGTTTCCGGTCCCGCGGGAAGGTCCGGCCACAGACCACGTGGACCTGGTGGCCCGGTCCGCCGCGGGGACGGAAGTTAAGCAACGCATCAGCTTCAAGGTCAAACCCCGGAAGTGGCGACTGGACCGCATGAATGTGTCCGAGGAATTCCTGCGGCAGGTGGCGGCCACTTTTCCCACCTCCAACCCGGCGGACCCTCTCACCGCCTACCTGGAAGTCAACCGGGAAATGCGTAAAAAAAACCACGACCGGGTGCGCCAGGTCTGCAGCCCAAGCCAGCCCCAGCCTCTATGGTCCGGGGCTTTTCAGCGGTTTTTGGGAAAGCCCATGGCCCGCTTCGGGGACAAGCGCGCCTATATTTACCAGGGCCGCCAGGTCGACCAGCAGGTGCATTTGGGAGAAGACCTGGCGTCTCTGGAGAGAAGCCCGGTGCCGGCCGGAAACAAGGGCGTGGTGGCGTTGGCCGAAAACCTGGGCATCTACGGCCAGACGGTGATCCTGGATCACGGCCTGGGGGTCTTTTCCATGTACAGCCACCTGAGCCAGATTGACGTCAAAAATGGGGAAAAGGTGGAGAAAGGCGCCACCTTGGGGCGAACCGGCGCCACCGGGTTGGCCGGAGGAGACCACCTCCATTTTTCCATGATCCTTCAGGGAGAGTTTGTGGACCCGGTGGAGTGGTGGGACCCGCACTGGCACAAAGACCAGTTGGAAGGCCAATGGGCCCGGGCCGGTGCTCCTCAGCCGGAGCTGGCCCCGGTTGCGGCCAAGGCCGGTAAACCCAAAGGCAAACCTAAGCCTGCCAAAACCAAAAAGAAACGCTAAAGAAGGTTCAAAGTTAGGTTACTCGAACCTTGAATTCCAACCTTGAAACTGGAAAGGTTTAGACCATGATCCTGCAGATTAACTCCCAGAACCCCCAGGAACGCCTGCTGCGCCAGGCGGTCCAGGTCCTTACCGGCGGCGGTCTCATCGCCTATCCCACGGACACCTGCTACGCCATAGGCTGCGACTTGTACAACACCAAAGGCATCGCCCGGATTTACCAGATCAAACGGCGGCCCCTGTCCAAACCCTTCAGCTTCATCTGCGGGGATCTGAAAAACATCAGTGAATACGCCCAGGTGGGGAACTTTGCCTATAAGAGCATGAAACGCCTGCTCCCGGGGCCCTACACCTTTGTCCTGGAAGCCTCCCGGCTGGTGCCCAAAATTCTCCAGACCAAGCGGCGCACCGTGGGCATCCGGGTGCCGGACCACCCCATCGCCCTGGGATTGGTGCGCCTTCTGGGCCACCCCATCATCAGCACCAGCGCCTCTTTGCCCGAGGGGCCGGTGGAAAGCGATCCATACGAGATCGAAGAAAAATTTAAACCCCACCTGGACCTGGTTATCGCTGCAGGCATTATCTTGCCGGCGCCCTCCAGTATTATCTCGTTCATCGACGATGTGCCGGAAATCATCCGGGAAGGCAAAGGGGATGTGCGAGCCTTTACCTGAGAGTTATAGGGGTTGCCCAAAGTAATTTCCCCGTAGGGGCACGGCGAGCCGTGCCCCTACGTCAAAAAACAATCGGAAAAAACTTTTGGCAATCGCTATAATTCCGTTTCCGGTTTTCTATTAAAAAAAGGCGGCCTCGGATGGAGGCCGCCTTTTACTTTGGCAAGGTTCAGCGGCAGACGGGTTTTTGTTTCATTAAATTTACTGGCGCGCCCGGAGGGATTTGATACCAAGTTGCCGTTAAACAAGGGGCGGGGTCACCCCGCCCGAAGGAATGCCGCAGCGCCAATCACGGGCGGGGAGACCCCGCCCCTACGGAACTTCCATTAAATGTTACATTTTTGACGCCAACTTGGTATGAGGTTTTCCGGGAAGTGCGCCGGGGCAATCAGCTAAAATCCTCCTATGTGTTTTGCGGCCAGGGTGGTAGCCGGTTTTATGAAGTCAAGCGCTCATTTGCCACGGCCTGTCAGAAAGCTGGGATAGAGGCTTCCGGTTTCACGACTTGAGACACACCTTTGCTTCCAGGCTGGTAATGAGGGGAGCCAGCTTAAAGGCTGTACAAGAACTCCTGGGACATGGTGATCTGAAAATGACTATGCGTTATGCTCACCTGTCTCAAGAGCATCTAAGAGACTCGGTAAATCTGCTCAAGGATTTGCCGAGTGGTAAAGAGATGGTAAACATTGCCTCGAAAGCAAATGAGGCCCAAAATCTTTCCTCTGCTAACCTCCTGTAATTCCGACTAAAAACTGGTCGGGGCGCCCGGATTTGAACCGGGGACCTCCTGCGCCCAAGGCAGGCGCGCTGACCAGGCTGCGCTACGCCCCGTGTAAAAAAGGGTTTTCGGTTTTCGGTCTATATGGTGGTTGAAAGATATTCCGGTTAAGGTTTCAAATTTAGATAAGAGCCTCTTGCAAAATTCACTTTTTACTAAGAATTGTCATTCTGAGGGAGCGAAGCGACCGAAGAATCTAGATCCTTCGCTGCGCTCAGGATGACAGAAATAGCAGTTTTGCAAAAGCCTCATAAGATAACGATTAAAATCAAAAACCGAAAGCCGGGAACTCGAAACTCGAAACTAAAAACTAAAAACTTGCTTCCCTGGCCTAATTTGCCTCCCCTTCGATTTTCAGGGAAATCAACAGCTCCTTCAAGGCCGCCAGGGCCCGGGCCCGGTGGCTGATATTATTTTTTACTGCCGGGGGCAGCTCCGCCATGGTGCGCTTGAATTCCGGCACCCAGAAGACCGGGTCATAGCCGAAGCCCTGGTCGCCTTGAGGCTCGAAACTGATGACCCCGGAACACTCCCCCCGGGTGGCATGGACGCGGCCGCCGGGCCAGGCCAGGGCCGCGACGCACACAAACCGGGCGCCCCGGCGTTCCCAGGGAATCCCCGCCATCTCTTTCAGGAGCTTCAGCCAGTTGTCCCGGTCGGTGGGGGGGGCGCCCCCGGTCAGGTCCGCGGCGTAACGGGCCGAACGGACCCCGGGGCGGCCCCCCAGGGCCTCCACTTCCAGGCCCGAGTCATCGGCCAAGGCGGGAAGGCCGGTGAGCCCGGCCACGGCCTGGGCCTTGGCCAACGCGTTTTGCTGGAAGGTGGCCCCTTCCTCCGGGATGTCCGGGATTTCCGGAAAGTCCGCCAGGCTCAAGAGCCGGACCTTCAGGTCTCCCAGCAGGGCTGCCAACTCCCGGACCTTCCCCGGGTTGTGGGTGGCCATCACCAGGGTAAAGGCAGACATGGGACCAGGGCCGCCTCTTGAATGGCCGAGATTTCTTTGATGCCCTTGAGGGCCAGGTCCACCATATTCTTAAGCTCCCCCGGGGGGAAAGGCCCGGCTTCGCCGGTGGCCTGGACCTCGATGAGGCTCCCCCGGCCGGTGCCCACGAAATTGGCGTCCACCCGGGCCTGGGAGTCTTCTTCATAGTCCAGGTCCAAGAGGAGCTGCCCCGCCACCAGACCCAGGCTCACCGCGGCCACCTGGTCCTTGAGGGGAACTGTTATCAGGAGTTCCCGGCGCCTCAGGTGCTCCAGGGCCAGGGCCAGGGCCACAAAGGCCCCGGTGATGGCCGCGGTGCGGGTGCCGCCGTCGGCCTGGAGCACGTCGCAGTCCAGGACCACGGTGCGGGGGCCCAGGGCCTTGAGGTCCGTAACCGCTCTTAAAGAGCGGCCGATGAGACGCTGAATCTCCTGGGTGCGGCCCCGGAGCCGGTCCACCTCCCGGGGCTGGCGGGGCTGGGTGGCCCGGGGGAGCATGTTGTATTCCGCGGTGACCCAGCCGCCGCCCATACCCAACCGGAAAGGCGGGACCTGATCCAGGACGGAGGCGGCGCACAACACCCGGGTCTTGCCCCAGCTCACCAGGCAAGAGCCTTCGGCATAGTCCAGCCAGTGGGGGGTGAGGGTGAGGGGCCGAAGTTCCTCCCGGCCCCGGCCGCCGGCCCGGCGCATTATTTATTCTCCCTCATGGAGATGGCTTCAGCTGCGATAATCCGCCCCATCTTGGAATCCTGGGGAAAAGGTTATAAAAGCTAAAAGGGGAAAAGGGGAAAAGCGGAAAAAAAGAAAGGACCGTTTTACCTCAAGCCTCTTAACCTTTTCCCCTTTTCGCCCTAGTCTTTAAGAGATTGGCGCAAGGTGTCGATGACCATGGAAAAGGTGTCGGCA